>NZ_JAKUFY010000043.1:0-44637 GCF_022663675.1 Bacillus cereus group sp. BfR-BA-01355 | reverse complement strand
ATACGAAACGGATTAAGGCAAAATTAAAAATGAGCCCGGTACAATACCGGACTCACTTTTATCAAGCTGCCTAATGAAATAACCGTGTCTAACTTTTAGGGGTCACTTCATTTTGAATTGCTCTTTTTTAAAACGTTTTTCAATACGGTAAATGAAATTATACTTATCTTATTACGCCGTTTTCAAAACTTTAATACCTCTGACGATATTCCAAATAAAGTAATAAATTCCTACAAGAATGAACACTGCATATGTGATAATCATTCCAATTCCAGCACCGTCAGATTGATCGAAACCTAAACCGTACATTCCTGATACTGCTAGTCCTCCAAATAAGATTGCATATGGGAAAACATGTGACCAAAATGCTTTTTTCGCGTGATACTTCACTTCATCTTCTGCAACAAAGTACACGATAATTGGTAGTAAAAATGGTGCAAAAAATATACTAAAGTAACATAACGAAGATAAAATATTATTTCCTTTCATCCGATTCACCTCTAAATAGTTTTTGTTACCTTCATTATGTCAGGAAACCATTCTAGAAACTATCGCTTTACCTTTCACTAACGTGACATATTTGTAAGATTTTCCTCAAATTAAATCCCGTCTGAAGTTTCAGACGGGATCACTTTCACTATATTCGATTCATAAACCAATACTGTGTAATTGCTAAATATTCTCGTACATTCGATGGAATGATGATTGGTTTCGGTGTTTTTGCCGGAAGACCTTCTAATTGTAAACCTTGTTTGGCAGCTATTTTTTTCGCTCTAAACATATGAAAATCGTTTGTTACGATCATACCTTTTTTCATATCGGCTGGAATTAACGGTTTTGAGAATGTAATATTCTCATCTGTACTCGTAGATTTGTCCTCCATTATAATACGGACTTCTGCGATGTTTTGTTTTATTAGTCCTTGTTTCATTGCTAATGCTTCTGAAATGTCTTCACCTTTTCCTTGTCCTCCAGATACGATAGCGATTGTTTTCTCATGTGATTTTAAATATTCAGCTGCTTTATCAATACGATATTGCAATGAATAAGATGGTTTCGTCCCATTTACTTTCGATCCTAGTACAATTATGTAATCAGCATCGTCACTTGCATTCATATGTCCATGCTTATAAATGTGATATTGTAAAAACCCCGCATATACGGCGCAAATCATTATAACAACTAAAATGCACTTTATTATTTTCTTCTTTCTCATACTCATATACTCCTATTTTCTTTTACTTCCTTCATGATAATATCCATTTATTTGTTTGTATATAGACAAATTCCAATAAACCCTAAATTATCCTCTGAAAGGTAATATTTATATTACTTTCGGGAATAGTAAGTACAACTTTACACGAAGGAGTGTCTCTATTGCTTCTCTTTTTATGTAACGTGTCGTTCTTTTTCATCTTATTTTTACTATCGCTTAAGTTACTCGGTAAATCCGCGTTAGCACAACTAACTCCTCATGATTTTGGGGCTATAATCTTTTTATCTTATTTAGCTTTCCAGGCCATACCCGTCTCTGGTGCTTTACAAGCATTTCTCGGTATGGTTGTTATCACATGTTTACATTTACTCCTTACAAAATTAAGCCTATTCAACAAACTAAATCGTTTTATTCTCGGACACCCTATCATTTTAATTAAACATGGTGATATTATTTTTGAGAACTTACAAAAAAGTAGATATCCCATTGCAGAACTGCTTTCTAATCTTCGCGTTGCAGGATATCCAAGTGTTCATGAAATTGAATACGCTATTTTAGAAGCGAACGGCGCTATTAGTATTTTACCAAAAAGAGAACTTGTACCATTAACTCCAAAAGATTTAAACATAGATGTTAAGTATGCTGGATTACCAATTGCACTTATTGTCGATTCACAAATTCAATATGATAACTTAAAGTTGATACATAAAGATGAAAAATGGTTATATAAAGAATTAAAAGAAAAAGGAATTACACATATTAAAAACGTTGCCTTTGCTTCTGTTCAAGAAACGGATGGATCTTTTGCGATTAGTTTAAAGGAATAAAAAAATCCCCTTAATTGCTTAGGGGGATTTTCTTCATCATATCGCTTCTTTCTCTCCTGCCATATTTAATGGAACAGGATGTTTCATACGATTCATCGTAAATACGATAATCGCTGTCATTACTTCCGCAACTGGCATAACGAGCCAAATTCCGTTTATCCCAAATAATTTTGGCATAATCCATAACAATGGAAGAATAAATAGTAATCCTCGGCTCATTATAATAAGTACTGATTTCTTCGTTTGTCGCACTGATTGGAAGTACTCTCCATACACAATGTTATAACCTAAAAATACGTATTGGATAAAGAATAAACTAATACCTGTTAAGGTTAACTCCAATAATTCTGGAGATTGAACATCAAATAAACCAATGATATATTTCCCGAAGAATAATCCGACAATTATCGCAACGCCTCCGAGGACAACTGCAATTTTCACAGCAAACTTCAATCCTTCACGCAATCTTTCTGATAAGTTTGCACCATAATGGAAACTAGCAATTGGTTGCAATGCAGCACCTACACCGAAGAATAATAGTAATGTCATTGCATGAATACTATTCACCATCGCATAGGAAGCTACTCCTACTTCTCCTGCATATTGGACGAATGCGATATTAAAACCAATCGTTACGATTGCAACCGTACTTTCTGCTGTAAAACTTGGGAAACCAATCACCATAATTTGTTTGACAGTATCCCATTCAAAATGGAATTTCGTCCACTTTAAGATACTACTTTTTCTAAAGAAATGAGTTAATAATACAAGGAAACCAATCGCTGCCGAAAGAATAGTCGCTGAAGCAGCACCTGTTACGCCCCATCCAAAAATAAAAATAAAGATGTAGTCAAACACGATATTTAATACAGCCGTTACAACAAGACCTGCCATCGCTAAATTAGGATTTCCATCATTTCGAATAAATGTACTTAAAATATTTTCTAAAACGTATATCATTCCAAATGTTAATAATACGTGTAAATAGTCTAATGCATACGGTAAAATCACTTCATTTGCACCAAATAAGTATGCTAAATCTTCTATTCTCCATAAGCAAATAGCTGCTAAAACACCTACGATAACAACTGCTACTGTCATGGATTGAGTAAAAATAGACCTTGCTCTTTCTCGCTTATTTTCACCTAATGCAATTGAATATAACGTTGCCCCGCCCATTCCAATCCATAATGAAATAGAGAAGAAAATCGAAAACGCTGGAATAGCCACGTTTACTCCTGCTAATCCATTTGCTCCAACTCCCCGACTAATCATTACCGCATCAATTACAATATTAACTGACATTAATACCATTCCGAGGACGGCTGGTATTAAATATGAAATAAATAAGCTTTTTATCGGTTTTTCTCTTAACTTTTCTGTTGCTTCCATACTCTAATATGCTCCTTTTTTTCAACTCTCTTTTCTTAGTTTAAACCTTCAAGTAACTTGAAGGTCAATAGAGAATTAAAAAATAAGTAACTTAATTATCGTGTTTGATCCTCATTTGTAATTATACGAGTCTTACAACTTATTGCTTTATTTTTTCATTATAGGAATTTGAATTTCTGTTACTTGCTCCTCTGGATTTTCTGTTACAGACCAATCGATTAATGCAATCTCAATCGCATCTCCACTTACTTCGTACCCTTCTTGATCAATATATTTCATTAATCTCTTATATGTTTCATCAGTTTCTTCATACGGTCCATGATGATATACACAGGCAAACATACCTTCTTTAATTTCATCTGAGCTAAGCACTTGAAAGGGCATGTAATCCAAAAGAATGAAAACACTGCTATATGCTTGAAACTCATTTTGCATTAATCCTTTTTTCGCAACAGTTACACCAATATCTCCAGAAAATAAACTATCATCCATTTGCCTCATATTTTTTTGCAACGAATGGATGTAGTACTCAAACATATCATCCGTCGTATTTGGAGCAACCGCAATTGCTGTAATTTTCCGCTGCGGGATCTCTTTAATTACCATTTGTTCAGCTTTTGCTTTTGTTGCTTCCTTAATTAAATGAATTCTATGCTCCATTTTCGCCAAAGCATACTCAATTTCTCTTTGTTTTTTCAACATCATTTCTTGTTGTTTTTCCAGTAAATTGAGTGCGTATGCTGGATTTCTTTCATCAATATATTTCTTAATTTCCTTTAACGGAATATTTAACTGGCGTAAAAATTTAATCGTATCTAATAGTGAAAATTGATCGATTGTGTAATAACGATAATTTGTTTGCGGGTCCACAGTGGACGGATGAAAAATTCCCTTCTCATCATAATAGCGTAAAGTTGATTCCGCTATATTATGCATTTTTGCCATTTCTCCAATTGTAAAGCGTTTATTTAATAACATCTTTTATTTCCTTCCATTTCTATTTATTTCATTATATGTTCATTTTGTCTTCAAAACAAAAAAGAATTCCCATACGAGAATTCTTTTTTTACTATTAAACCTCTATTATTATAGGAAGAATCATCGGCTTTCGTTTTGTATTTGTATATATATACCTCCCTAACGCTTCTCTTACCTCCCTTTTCAAAATACCCCAGCTATTCACATTCTCTTTCTTTAAATTATTAATTGTAATAACAGCTAATTTATTTAATTCTCTTAAAAATTCTTCTGAATCACGAACATAGACAAATCCACGAGAAATAATATCAGGACCTGAAATTATTTCTCCATCCACTTTATTAAAAGTAATAACTATAACGAGCATTCCATCTTCTGAAAGTTGTTTACGATCACGTAATAATGCATTTCCAACATCTCCAATTCCTAATCCATCTACATATATATTTCCTGCCTGTATTCTTCTAGATTGAATTGCCACTTCATTACTTATATCTACAACATCTCCATTACGTACGATAAAGATATTTTCCTTTTCAATACCAATTGATTCTGCTAACAAACTATGGTGATGTAGCATTCTAAACTCTCCATGAATTGGAATAAAATATTTTGGCTTCATTAATATAAGCATTAACTTCAACTCTTCTTGATATGCATGACCGGATACATGCACTCCAGTAGAACTACCTGATCCGTAAATCACCTTTGCTCCTAATGCAAATAAATTATCGATAATTCGTGAAACGTTACGTTCATTTCCTGGGATAGGGGTCGCGGCTATAATAACCGTATCTTCTGGTAAAATATCCACTTGTCTATAGTTTCCACTAGCTAAACGCGCTAAAGCTGCCATTGGTTCTCCTTGACTTCCTGTACAAAGTAATGCAACCTGCTTTGGATCTAAACGATTTACCTCATTTGCTTCAATTAACATACCTTCTGGAATATGTAAATAACCTTTCTCTAGAGCAACCTCTACTACATTTACCATACTTCTCCCTAGCAAAGCTAGTTTTCGATTTGTTTTTATACATGCTTCAACTATTTGCTGAACACGATTCACATTAGAAGCAAACGTAGAAATAATTACTTTTCTATTTGCTTTCATAAATATTTCCTCTATCCGTTCTCCTACTGACCTTTCTGATGGAGTAAAACCTGGGCGTTCTGCATTTGTGCTTTCAGATAATAAAGCTAGTACACCTTCAATTCCTATTTTAGCCATTTTATGAATATCAGGATGTTGATTGTTTACTGGTGTTAAATCAAATTTAAAATCACCTGTATGTACTACAGTACCTTCTGGTGTATGAAAAACAATACCGAGACAATCCGGAATACTGTGGTTCGTTTTAAAAAAGGTTGCCTTAATAGAACCACAATCAATTTCTGATTCTGAATGAATAACGATTAATTCCGTATCATTTTGAAGATTGTGTTCCTTTAATTTAATTTCAATTAAACCTAACGTTAACTTTGTTGCATAGATTGGTACATTTAGTTGTTTTAAAAAATATGGTATTCCGCCAATATGGTCCTCATGCCCGTGCGTTACTACTAAACCGCGAATTTTTTCTTTATTTTCTTGCAAATATGTGACGTCTGGAATTATTAAATCAATCCCTAATAAACTTTCATCTGGAAATTTAGACCCACAATCAATGACGACAATATCATTTTCATATTGGATAGCATACATATTTTTTCCTATTTCATTTACTCCACCTAAAGCAACAATAGACAAGTTATTTTTTAATGAATTCAAATGATAAAACCTCCTTTTCACATTTATAATTCGTGAAATAGCATTTAGGCTTTATTATTTGTAATGAAAAAGGACTTCATACTATTTTATACATATAAAATTCACACGCTACTCTTACACCTATATCTCAATAAGACAGCTTCTTCCTCAAAAAGCTCCCATTTTTTCATTGATTTTTTATAAAATCTATTATATATTAATTACAGGTTCAAATTACGAGTTCAAAAGAACTTGTAATCAGACCCTTTTGTTTAATGGGTTTTACATATTTTCATTAGGCAAATTCCGAGAAATCGTATGATAAAACTAAAAATGATGAGGAGAGGATCAGATGGAATTCGAATTTTTCTTTCAAATTGCACTTATTTTATTAAGTACAAAGCTTGCTGGTGATCTTAGTGTTAGATTAGGTCAACCTTCTGTGCTAGGTAAATTAATTGTCGGTATCGTTATCGGCCCAGCTATATTAGGTTGGATTGAAAATTCAGAGCTTCTAACACAATTAAGTAATGTCGGTGTTATTCTTTTAATGTTTATGGCAGGACTTGAAACAGACTTAGATGAATTAAACGCAAATCGCAATTCTTCTTTAGCAGTTGCACTCGGGGGTATCATTCTTCCATTCGTAGGTGGTTACGTTTCCGGCCTTGTTATGGGAATGGAACAAGGAAACGCTGTATTCTTAGGGTTACTTCTGTGCGCGACAAGTGTTAGTATTTCCGTTCAAACACTTCGTGATTTAGGTAAAATGAAAACACGTGAGAGTACGACGATGCTTGGAGCCGCTGTATTTGATGATATTCTTGTTGTTATTTTATTAGCATTCGCAATGAGCTTCTTAGGCACTGATGATGTTAATTTAACAATGATTATCTTGAAGAAAGTAGTATTCTTCGCTTCTATTATTTTAATTGGATGGAAAGGTGTACCAGTGATTATGCGTTGGTTATCACCATTGCGCGTATCTGAGTCTATCGTGAGCGCAGCTCTTATCATCTGTTTCTCATTCGCATATTTCGGCGAATTATTAGGAATTGCTGGTATTATTGGTGCTTTCGCTGCTGGTATTGCAATTTCTCAAACAAACTACAAACATGAAGTAGAAAAGAAAGTAGAACCAATTGCTTACGCTATGTTCGTTCCAGTATTCTTCGTTAGTATCGGTATGAATATTACATTTGACGGTATTGGCAATCAAATTTGGTTCATCCTAGCATTAACAGTAATCGCTGTATTAACAAAACTAATTGGTTGTGGTGTTGGTGCACGCATGACTGGATTTGATGCAAAGTCTTCTGCAATTATCGGTTCTGGTATGGTTTCTCGTGGTGAAGTTGCACTTATCATCGCAGGAACAGGACTCTCTTCAGGTCTATTAGCACAAGATTACTTTACAGCAATCGTTATTGTCGTTATTTTAACTACAATGATTACACCACCAATGTTAAAATACACTTTTGGTGCTAAAGATAAAGCAATGAATGAAAGCAAGTAAATAAGTTTACTATAATAAAAGGAGATTGCTATCTTATAAAATAGCAATCTCCTTTTTGTTTTACCCTTAAACAATCTCGTTCTTTTTTAACCATTTTTCAAAAATAATTCGTGCTTCTTCATCATCGATATCATTACTAAATGAATACACCTTAATGCCATAATCATCTATATATTCGCCTAGTTTCATTTCCTCCACTTTCTTATAAAAACCGTCTACCTCATAGTGCGGAAGATAAGCATCCCAAACTGGTTCATTTATTCTTTTGTACGCCGTCACTTCTAAATCATATCCATCTTCATAATATCCGATGTGATAATGTTTGTTCGGATCATATTTCTCCATTAAAAGTCCCCTCCTACTAAACAAAAGCGAGCCTTATATTACAGCTCGCTCCTCTCTCTATTTATTAAATACGTTCCATCGCCGTCTTCAACGTTCCAACAACAAAGGCAATTTCTTCACTTGAAATAATAAGCGGCGGTGCTAATGTTAAGACGTTATTATATCCTGCTGTTGTCATACCGTTGCGTCCTATAATTAAGCCCTTTTCTTTACAAGCATTTACGACACTTGCAATTTTTTCGTTATCAATTGGCTCTTTCGTCTCTTTATCATTTACTAGTTCGATTCCAACTAATAGACCTTTTCCTCTAATATTCCCAACAAGCGGATGTTCTCCAATTTCATCTTTTAGTTGCTCTAATAAAAGGGAGCCCATTTGTGCAGATCGCTCGATCAAATTTTCATTTTCCATAATCTCTAAATTTTTAAGTGCTAATGCACAAGCTGCTGGATTTCCACCAAATGTATTAATATGGCGGAAAAATTCATATTCTCCTTTACCTTTAAAAGCCTCATATATTTCTTTTTTCACAGCCGTTGCAGATAATGGTAAATATGCGCTCGTAATGCCTTTTGCCATTGTAATAATATCTGGCTTCACATCATAATTCATAAATCCAAATGCTTTTCCTGTACGCCCGAAACCGCAAATCACTTCGTCACTAATAAGTAGCGCACCGTGTTTTTGACACGTCTGATGAACAGCTTTCATATAGTCTTGTGGTGGCATTAATATGCCACCGCCTGTGATAATTGGTTCCATAATAAAGGCGGCAATTGTTTCACTTAATTCCCACGTCATAACACGATCGACTTCTTTCACACATTCTACATCATAAATATGCTGCCCTTCAATCTCAGGCATACGGTAACAATCCGGTGGTGTTACATGTAAAAATCCTGAAGCAAACGGCTCATATTGATATCTACGCTGCGCTTGTCCCGTCGCTGCCATTGTCGCCATTGTATTCCCATGATACCCGCGATAACGTGACATAAATTTATAACGATGTGGTTCACCTTTTTGAGCATAGTATTGCCTCGCTATTTTAAAAGCTGTTTCGTTCGCTTCTGAACCACTATTTGAGAAAAAAATAACATACTCTCCCCCAAGCCACTCATTTAACTTTTCAGCAAGCTTTATAGCTGGTTCATGAGATTGTGACATTGGAAAGTATGATAATGTTTGTAATTGCTTATAAGCCGCTTCTGCGAGCTCCTTTCTTCCATATCCACTATTCACACACCAAAGGCCACTCATAGCATCTAAATATCTTTTTCCTTGTATATCTTCAACCCAGCACCCTTCAGCTTTTGCCCCTACCATTGTACTATTTGGACTAAAGGGACGCATTCCGTGCCAAACATATTGCTCATCTTTTGCTAATAACTCATCAGTTTGCTTCGTTTTCATCATTACTTCCACCTTCCATAACAACTTATTTTTCACAAAAGCTGCGCTGGTACCATGATGATTTAAATTTCTCCCTGTTATTTTCATTCCACAAAATTAAGACAAATCCTACTTACAAATCAGTAATATTTACAAGAAAATGACAAAAGAAAAAAGAGCTTTTCTTATCTATCGAAAAGCTCCTCTTTTATTTAATGTGAAGATGCATCGCTAATACCATGACCAGTATTAGATTTCACGAGAATTTCATCAAATTTCGCTGCATCTTCTTTCTTACTAGATAAAACAGTTCCTAAATATGCTGCAAGAAATCCGAGTGGAATTGAAATAATTCCTGGTGTCGTATATGGGAATAACGCTTCCCCAACAAAAATAGCTTTTCCAGCTACAGGGTTCCAAACATTAGGACTCAAGGCTACAAGAACAATTGATGATACGAGACCTACAATCATACCAGAGATCGCACCCGTTGTGTTAAAACGCTTCCAATATATTGTAAATAATATAACTGGTAGGTTTGCACTCGCCGCAACAGCAAATGCTAAAGACACTAAAAATGCTACGTTTAATGTTTGGGCAAATAATGCAAGTATAATAGATAGTATCGCTACTCCAATAGATGCATAACGAGCCATGGATACTTGCTCTTTTTCCGTTGATTTCCCTTTGCGAATGATCTCATTATAAAAATCATGTGCAAATGCTGATGCTGCTGTTAATACAAGACCTGCCACTACAGCCAAAATCGTCGCAAAAGCAATTGCTGATACGAAAGCAAATAAGAAATCTCCACCTAACGCTTTTGCTAATAAAGGTGCCGCCATATTACCAGCTGGGTTCGCTTTAATAATCGCTTCATTTCCTACAAAAGCCGCCGCACCAAATCCTAAGAAAATCGTCATAATATAAAATGCACCAATTAACCACGTCGCATATACGACAGATTGACGTGCAGTTTTTGCATCACGTACTGTAAAAAAGCGGACAAGTATATGTGGTAATCCAGCTGTACCAAGTACTAGTCCTAAATTTAAAGAAAGTGTATCAAGACCATCCTTATACTTTACACCTGGATTTAAAAATGAATCTTTTAATGATGTAGCTGTTTTCATTTGAGCGAACATTTCAGTCACGCTGAAGTTGAATTTTGCGAAAACGATAACAGAAATAATAAACGTACCAGCCATAAGTAATACAGCCTTTACAATTTGTACCCAGCTCGTTGCTGTCATACCACCAAAAATAACATACACCGTCATAAGTGTTCCAACGATTAATACAGATGTCGTATATTCAATTCCTAATAATAATTTAATAAGTGCACCCGCGCCAACTAATTGTGCAATCATATAAAAGATAGAAATCGTCATCGTATTAAGAGCTGCGACTCCGCGAACTTTTTTCGCATCAAAGCGTGCTGCAATCATATCCGCCAAAGTGTACTTTCCTAAATTTCTAAGCGGTTCTGCAACAAGATATAGTACAACTAAATAAGCAACTAAAAAACCGATACTATAAAAGAATCCATCAAACCCAGTTAATGCGATTGCTCCGGCTATACCAAGAAATGAAGCAGCAGACATGTAATCTCCAGCAATGGCCAGACCATTTTGCCAACCAGTTAATCCCCCTCCAGCCGTATAAAATTCACTCGCATTTTTCGTTTTTTTCGATGCAAAATAGGTTATGACAAGCGTACCAAGAACAATAATTAAAAATAGTGCAAACGCAGTAGTATTCAAGTTCAGCCCCTCCCTTTTTGCATATCTTGCAGAATTTTTCGGGAGATTTCATCAAATGATTCTGCTTTTTTGCTATAAATCATACATAGTGCCCATGTCATGATAAATTGGGAAAAAGCAAATACCCACGCCCATGTAACGTCACCAAATGCAGGTGTATTGAGCACCTTTGAATACGATGTTAAAATAGGTAATGCGATAAAAAAACTAAAAAAGAAAATACTCATTGGAATGATAAACTTCTTTTTCGTATTTAATAACAATTGAAATTCTTCCGACTGAACGACCTCTGTATAATTCACCTCATTTTGCAACTTACGTGCTGACGTATCATCTCGTTTCATTAACCGATCCCCTCTCTTACTTGAAATGCACTTCCCCCTTGCATACCTAAAGACTAAATTTTATAAATATTCAGAAACTTATACTTATTGTAGACAATCCGTGCATTCATGCAAAGATTTTTTGATAGACATTTTTCGGCAATTTCCCCTAAATTTTTAATATACTTTTTCAACATAAAGTGACACCTTACTTATTTTTTCCTCATTAAGACAAAAGCAGTGCTTAACGCACTACTTTTGTCTTTTTTTCCTTTTCTAAATTACGAGCTGTTTCGCTTAACTCAACCTCTTTTCCGTCTTTAAGTGTTCCAAATATAAAATCGAATACTGGATTTGAAACACCGAACCAAAACTTTTCGTTTTTATAATGGTGTAATATATGTTGTTTTTTTAGCCATCTTCCAAACTTAGTGACGGGACGAATCGGTCTATGGGCAATATAATGTTTCCATTCGTAAACGAGCAGCATAATAATCATTCCGATTCCAAATGAAAGTGTAATAGTAAGACTTTTTGTAATACCATATGCTATAAGTAAATATATAGTAAAACTAGGTATACTAAACCATACAGGTAAAAACAAAAGTTTTAAATCATCTGGATATACGTGGTGATCATAATGTAATCTTCTTAACATTTTTAATAGAAATGTGTTTTTAGGTGGCTTTATATGGAATAAAAAACGATGTGTCATATATTCATTCAGTGTATAGAAAACAATTCCAAACATACATGCTAACATGCCAAACCACGTTAAAAATTGCATTTTTAAAATAATAATGAAAATAAATAGAATGCTATACATAATGACGATATCATATTGTAAAAAGAACTCTTTCCCCACTTTCTTCATCTTGTTTCCCCCTTTTCCAAAAAAACAGCCGCAACATATCGTTACGACTATTTCTTTTCTATTCTTATTCTATTCACTTTACAAATTTGCCTGCTGTTCTATTGTCGAGAAAAAATTGTTTGGTCCAAATATATTTTGCTTTGGAATAATATGTTCCACTGCAAACACTGTTACTTCTCCTCTTTGCACTTCTCCAATAATGAGACCAAATATTTGATGATTTACTGCAAACGTCGGTTGCTTTGTTTGTAGCAATCTTGCAGCATTATGAAATACTGCTTCATATAGTGGATTTCTATCAGTAATTTCTTTTCGGATTTTTGGCGCTAACGTAATTATAATTTCTTTTCCGTCAATAGTGGTTCGATACATAAAAATCTCCCCTTCAATCTTATGTGAACAACTGTAAAGCTTTGTATGCAAAATGTATAGAGTAACCTACTAAAATAATACCTGCTCCGGCTGTTATGTAGCCAAGCGCTTTTGGTTTTAATAAAGTTCTTCCAAAATGTACAGAAAAAGCAATATTTAAATTCCATAAAATAATACCTGCAATAATGCAAAGACTGTACAAAAAAGCTTCTTGTTTCGTTACCTTCGTAAGTAATGAGCTAAGTGTACTTCCGTATATACCAAACCAAAAAACAAGATTTAATGGATTGGATATCGCAATTAAAAATCCTGCCATAAACGATTGCTTAAGACCACCTACCTCTTCTTTTTTATATTCCATGTTTGAGTGGGAAATTCCTTGTTTTACACTTTGAAATCCTAAATAAAATAACAAGAAAAAACCCGTGCAATACATGAAGGCTTGTACATATGTATACATAAACACAGAAGATAAACCGAAATAAATGAGAAGCATAAATAAAACATCTGCAGTCATTCCACCAATTCCAACAACCCAAGCATGCCAAAACCTACGTTCAATTCCTCGTTTTAACATTTCAATATTAATCGGCCCTACTGGCGCAGCTAATGAAATACCTAATACGATTTGCTGTATAATTGCTCCAATCATCGCTCTATCCTTTCTACTCTCTTTACTACTAGTTAATGATGTAATTTGAAAAAATAGACTAGCTTTCATAATAAAATACCCTTTTTTATCCAAAATATACAAAAGAGCCATCTAGGTGATGGCTCTTACTTTTCTATCCTATGAAGAAAAGGACATTTCCCTTTTATTGGTTCTACATCGTCTCCTATAAAATATTGTTTCCATTCACGATGCTCTGGGTCACCATAATGACTAATGTTAGGATGTTTCGGCAATTGATCCCACTTTTCAACTCGCTCACGGACCATTTGTCTTGAATATGCTCCTTTAGGACGATCCCCCTCTAATCCATCAAAAATAGTGCGTGGCTGAAACCCAATAACGAGAGAATTCCCTAAATGTCTAGTTTTTCGCTGTTTATAAGCTGGCGCGTTTCCAAATGCGAATATTGGCTCACCACAAAATGAAAATTCCCATAAATAATGGTCTGGATCTTCAGGAATTTGCTTTGGCCATGCTTGATTATCGTTTTCATGTAAATACTGTAACACTTTCCAAAAGGAATCACGGTAATATTCGAGTGATCGTTCTTCACATTCCGGTTCTACAAAAAGGAAAAAGCCCCTTCTTACAATCGGCCTCTCTTTCATTAACTCTAAAAAAGATAACATTGTATGCGGCAAATGACTCCAATCATTATGAGAAAGAAATGAATAACGAAGTTCATTCTTTTTCAAAGCTGTTAAACCGAAATAACATGGAAAAGTTGGTTCTAACACGACACTTGAAAAAATCTCAAATTCTTTTGCAACCCAATCCGGTATGTCGGTTCTCGTTCTCATTCCTTCATTATCTAATAAGTACGACCTATTCATTCTTTCACCTCGTTATGTATAGCATTCAATTAAGAATATTACATACTCGGCCTGTCCTATACCTATTTAAAAATTTGATTGGAAAATTATTTAAAAATATAAAAATAAAACCGCTTACTTGACTAAATTCTCCCAATTCGTGTATATTTAAATTAATCATTTAGCAGAATATTCAAGAATATAGCATTTTTAGTTTATATTATTTCTTTAAATGAATTTCACTAAATGAAAATAGTAAACGCTTTTAGGAGGAATTGTAACATGCAAGGAAAAGTAAAATGGTTTAACAACGAAAAAGGTTTTGGATTTATCGAAATGGAAGGCGCTGACGATGTATTCGTACATTTCTCTGCTATTCAAGGAGACGGCTACAAAGCTTTAGAAGAAGGTCAAGAAGTATCTTTCGACATTACTGAAGGTAACCGTGGACCTCAAGCTGCTAACGTAGTAAAACTTTAATCCAACATATAACAGGAGGTTACCTTACTTGGTAACCTTCTTTGTTATTCCTTTGTATATTTCCGTTTTACAGAGCAAAAACTATGTAAAATGCGCACTATACAAAGGAGGAATTATTAATGGGATCAGAAGTAAATGATTTTGAAGAAGTAAAATTCCGTGTAGAAACAGCACAAAAGATGGTAGGTTCTGCAACAATTTCAATGGATCCAGACACATTAGAGCATGCCACTACTGCAGTAGAAGCAGCTCGCTCACAGCTTGAAATTATGAAATCTGTTGCAGTAGATTTAGATGAACCATTTTTAATGAACGAGGAAAAGAAACTAAGCAAATGCGAGCAGCAATTAAACGAAGCAAAGCACTAAAAAACATCCAGAGAATTTTCTCTGGATGTTTTTTTATGACAACTGTTCTCCATACTTTTTCAATGTTTCTCCAACTGTACATTGTCTTATACAAAATGAATGTGCATAATATTTACTATTTGTCTTTCGATTATGTTCTCGCAAGAAACATCCTTCACAATATGTTTCTAATAAGTCATTTACCTCTGTAATGAGTTGCTTTTTATCCACCTTTGCACCTCTCTATTCGGTTATTTCTTTATGACTATCAATGACTGTCCCTTCTAATGCTTGCGTTGCTAATTGATGTGCTTCTTTATTTTGTTTTCTAGATATCGGATCACATACAAGTTTTAATTTCATTTGCTTCGCCTTTTGTTCAATTTGATCTAAATAATGGTTTAAATGCTCATCATAACAAGGCCATTCTCCCGCCAATTGCTGCAATACAACTTGAGAATCTCCGCGAAGTGTAACTGCTTCATATTTAATCCCTAATTCCTCGAGTATATTCATACCGTATAATAGTGATGCATATTCCGCTTCATTATTATCATCTATACCTTCTATATATGCATTGCGGCGAATGCGGTAGTTTGTATTTCCTTTTTTATAGTACACACATATACCAACGCCAGCTTCTTTCGTTTGCACATCATACCCCCCATCAAAATAAACGAGTATTTCTTGGGGCTCTTCCTCTACTTGTTTACTCAGTTTTTTCATTTCCTTTAATGACCATTCTGCATCCATTTCATCGTAAAATAAAAGTTCCTTAGCTCTTCCTGTTTTCTCAAAATCCTCTGCAAATTGAAGTATTTCTTCTATGTTCATATAATCTGTTGTTAATTCCGTCTGCAATCCTCGCTTCGTTTTATACAACCAATGAATTTTATATTTCATACTAGATTCCCCTTATATAAGACTTCTTATATGTAGCCAGCTAATGAAAGCCTCACTTTATTTTATTATATTTTATCTAGAGTCACAGCATTATATTCAATATGATTACATACAAAAAGAGCTATCCCTATAGGAATAGCTCTTTCATCTATTACATAAATCTTTCAAATTGTACTCGCTTATTAATCCAGTACATTACAGGCATACCAATGGCCATTACAACAAATTCACCGACTGCACATGTTAACCAAGACAACATAAATGGTAAACCCAATGCAAGATGAAGTTCAATTGCAATCATAAACATTGTAATCGTAAAGATAACCGTATTAAAAATCATACGAGCCCAAACACCTTTAATAAATCGCATAGAAATAATCGTTGCAACTAATGCAAGAATAGATTGCCCTACTCCAAATACTAAATCATAAGCGATCATAGGTGAGAAAAAGAGATTCGTTAAAAATACACCTAATACAATTCCGTAAATTGCTTTCTTGTTAAATACAACGAGATGATTAAACATCTCTGAAATACGAAATTGTACATTCGTAAAGCCAAATGGCTGAATAAGCATAGAAACAGCAATATATAATGCCGCTAAAATACCATTGCCGACTAAAGTTCTAATATTCATGACAAAATCTCCTTAGTTTTTTTACGTGGGATGGTTTCGAACCACGTTATTCTTTTTTTTAGCAACAAGATTATATTTTACGTGGTAGCCCCTCTTTCGTCAATAGATTCCTATCATGAACTACCTTTTTTCTTTTAGACAACGTATAATGAAACATATGAAAGATTTAGGAGGTTTCACTTCATGATAGCAACAATCCAAAATGAAAAAGTGATCGTTTCCATTTCTGACAAAGGTGCAGAATTACAAAGCGTTCGCTTAAAAGAAGACAACACAGAATATTTATGGCAAGGTGATTCTACATATTGGGGACGTCGCGCACCAATTTTGTTCCCAATTGTCGGCCGATTAGTAGATAATACATACTACGTAGACGGTAAACCATATTCATTAACACAACACGGTTTCGCTCGTGATCTTACTTTCTCTGTGAAAGAACAAAGTGAAACAAAGATCACTTATATCGTTACTAATAATGAAGAAACGTTAAAAAAATACCCATACGAATTCGAATTACTCGTTTCTTATGAGCTAGAAGGACAAAGCGTTCATGTAACATATGAAGTAAACAATCCTACTTCTAAAGAGATGTTCTTCTCAATTGGGGCACATCCTGGATTCAACTTCCCTTTATTGGATGGTGAATCATTTACAGATTATCACTTATCGTTTAATGGTTCGGAACGCTTAGAAACAAGCGTATTAGAAGGACCTTACCTTTCAAACAAAAAGCAATTAATCGCTGAAAATACAACTGAATTGCCACTTACATATGATTTATTCAAAAATGATGCGCTTATTTTTGAAAATATGAATACGAATGAAATTTCGATTCGTTCTCATAAACATAATAAATTTGTAAAAGTAGAATTTGATGGCTTCCCATTTGTCGGCGTATGGACACCAGGGGATAACGCACCTTTCTTATGTATTGAACCTTGGTATGGAATCGCTGATGAAGTAAATCCAGCAAAAGATTTCAAGGACAAAAAGGGAATTCAATCTTTACAAGCGAATGAAACATTTACATGTCGTTACAGCATCACAATCGGATAACTACTCTATCCCCTACTTCAAAAAAATATTTAAGTAGGGGATAACCTTATAATTTGGAGGTTTCTCATTTTGATTGAAGTATATATTGATGGTGCATCAAAAGGAAATCCTGGTCCTTCTGGTGCAGGAGTGTTTATTAAAGGCGTTCAGCCACCTGTACAATTATCATTACCACTTGGAACAATGTCCAATCATGAAGCAGAATACCGCGCTTTACTTCTAGCATTAAAATATTGCATCGAGCATAATTATAGCACTGTCTCTTTTCGTACAGATTCCCAGCTTGTCGAACGGGCTGTTGAAAAGGAATACGCAAAAAATAAAATATTTGCACCTCTTTTAGATGAAGCACTACAGTACATAAAAAACTTCGATCTCTTTTTTATTAAGTGGATTCCAAGTAGTCAAAATAAAGTAGCTGATGAATTAGCTAGAAAAGCTATATTACAAAATTAACGGGGGTATGAGTGTGAAAAAAGATTGGATTGCTCCTCTTGCTTTATTATTTGTCTCTTTTATTTGGGGAGCTACGTTTGTTGTCGTTCAAAATGCTATGTCTTTCGTTGGTCCATTTACCTTTAATGGTATTCGCTTTTTATTCGCTGGAATTATTTTATTATTCGTTCAAATGATTTTCTCAAAAAACACTTCAAAACAAGATATAAAACAGAGTAGCCTCGCTGGATTAATCGTTGGGTTCTTTTTATGTGTTGGCTATGTATTACAAACATTTGGCTTACTTTATACAACTTCTTCAAAAGCAGGTTTCTTAACAGGGCTTAGTATCGTTATGGTACCAATTTTGTCTTTTATCTTTTTAAAACAAAAAGCTACCATTTTTATCGTACTTGGTATTGCTGTAGCAACAGCAGGTTTATACTTATTAACAGCTGCTGATTCTTTCCAATTAAATATAGGAGATATACTTGTTCTCGGTTGTGCAATCGCTTTCGCTGCCCATATTCTTATTAACGGCTTCTTTTCTAAGAAAATATCACCTTTATTATTAAGCACATCTCAAGTATTAGCTGTTGGTATATTTTCTTCTATTTGCGCTTTTTTGTTTGAAGATTGGGAAAAATTATTTTCAGTATCACTATGGACGAATCAATCTTTTTTATTCGCACTCTTTCTAACTGCCCTGTTTGCAACATCTATTGCTTTTTTCATTCAAACATCGGCCCAAAAGCACACTTCTCCAACGAGAGTAGCAATTATTTTCGCAATGGAACCCGTTTTTGCTGCATTAACAGGCGTTCTCGTTGCAAATGAACAACTTTCTATTTCTGCTATTATCGGATGTCTATGTATTTTCCTGGGCATGATTTTTGTTGAATGGCCTTCCAAAACAAAAAAAGAAGCGCAGGCTGCGTGAAGTTATGCTTGTAACTTCCGCATAAAAGCCTTAGCGCTTTTTTTATCTGTAATTTCTTCCTCTTTCAATCGTTCTAATAACGCAACGAAATAACTACCATCAAACTGCAATTGATGTTTAATTGTCGCTTCTATTGCTGCGTTCACAATCCCATCAGACGCACCAGTATATCCTTGTCCGAACATAATAAACCCTTGTGCTTCCTCTGATAATTTAAATCCTTTCGTATGTAAGAATGAAAGATAATCTTCTACTGTTTGCATGTTATTCCCACCTACTCAAAAATTCTCCATCTCCTATCATACATGTTTTTACACGCTATGAGAATGAAATTTCTTTGACAACTTTGTAAATCGCTCTTCTAATTCGCTTGCAATGGAGGATTTCCTAACAATCTGAAGGAATATGTACAGTGGAACTTATTTCATATTAAAGGGGAGACACGATGAAACAAGCACTATTAATTATCGACGCTCAACAAGAATTAATTGATGGAAATGAGCAAGAAAATGAAGTTTTTCGTAAAATCGAGCTATTATCTACACTAAATACAGCCATGCAGAAAGCAATAGATTCCAATGCTCTTATTGTTTTCGTAAGAGATATCGATGTTGCTTCTGGCAGCGGAGAAGGATTTGAAGTACATAATCAAATTCAAGTACCTCAGTCTGCAATCTTTATTAATAAAGCAGCAACCAATTCATTCTACGGCACTTCTTTACTTGAACTTTTAAAAGAAGAGAAAATTGGCCATATCGTTATCGGTGGATGTAAAACAGAGCATTGTATCGACACCGCAGTTAGAACTGCGACTGTACAAGGATTTGATGTTACATTAATTAAAAACGGTCATTCCACAACTGATTCTAACGTATTATCTGCAGAGCAAATTATTGCTCATCACAATAAAACTTTACACGGTCATTATAACGTTGATCATTTTTCTATGGTGAGAGATATCGAGGAAGACCTCTTTCAGCCAACTCATGACCAATATCGTGATTAAATTAGCTCAAAAAAGAATCCTTCATTTAAAAGGATTCTTTCTTTATCCAAAAATTTGTGCTGCAATACTATATAGTTCACTATTTCTTTTTATTAACCGATTACTATTTTTCATCATAATTGGTGGTGTATTCACCTTTTTAAAACCAGCAATCTCTAATTCTTTCATGAAATCGTTCTTTCCTTCTGGTACATCCATTCTTAATTTTCCATTATGCCCTCTTGCTAAATCATGTACTATTCTCATCGCCATCGCATTATTTTTAGCAACGACTGGTCCTATTATTTTATTTTCTGGCGTTTGTATACTTATACCGTATCCTACTACATTTTCTTTCGTATCCTTTACAACGACACACTGCTCACTTTGCATAATTCTTTGTTTTAAAAACTCGTTTCGGCTTGTCCCAAATGCGCCTTTATCTATTTTTATTATTCCTTCTAAATCACTCTCTTTATAAACCATCATATATTCTTCATTTTCTGCACATTTATGATTCGCATTGTACGAGTTACAAATATATTTAGAAACATAGCTTACTACCCTAAATCCTAATGTTTCATATAAGGGCTTCCCTTCATCCGTAGCAATAAGCATACATGGAGTTTGAGCTGATACGCTATTCATGCATGAATTCGTTATCATCTTTCCAATCCCTCTCCCCTTATAATCTGGATGTACAATTACCATTCCAATAGATGCCAACGCCTCCCCGTATAATATAATTGCTGCGCTAGCAATAAGTTCCTTTCTCTCATTCCAGACGCCGTATACAATACCTGAGTTAAAAACTGCTTCAATTTCTTCTCTGTTATAATCCCAGCCAATATAAGAAGATAACGCTACAATATCGCCTATTTGTTCTTTCCTAAGACGCTCCACCCTAATTTCCAATTCAATCATACTCCATCCCCTTATCTAGACATTTAAATCATTATTACTAAATCAACTTGTACATGTTTCCCTTTATTTGTCACACACATATGTTATTTTGACCAAGACTATATTGTAAATGAGGTGACAACATGCCCATTACGAATCGATTTTCTACCACCACTAACGGCGCACTCGCTATTACAGGTAATACTTTAGGCTTAAGTAAAATTAGTAATCAAAACCGTGCTGGTACAATCGGGGCCATTGGTGCGTTCGTAACTACGAATACAGCTTTACAAGTTCCTACTTTTCCTGCTGGTACAACGTTAAACTATACACAAAATAGTTCTACCGCTATTTTAAATATCCCTGCTGGCAGTACTATTCTTTACGCAGAACTCATATGGGGAGGAAATTATTTAACTCGCGATCAAAATATTACAAGTGTTCTAGGAAATCCCGTTTCATTTACGACACCCGTTTCAACATACTCAATTACTCCTTCAGCTGTTACAGCTTCAAATCAAACATTCGTTTCAAACTCTATTACATTTGGCTTTTATACTCGTTCAGCAGACGTAACAACTCTTATTCAAGCGGGAGGTTCTGGTTCCTATACTACAGGAGCTGTCCCTGGACTTGTTGATCCTTTAGATGCTTCAAATGGATCTATTAACTCGGCTGGATGGACACTCATTGTCGCTTATCAAAACGGGACATTGCCTGCAAGAAACTTAACCATTTATGTAGCGGGTAACCGTGTTTCTGCTGATACCGGTAGTGCAGATGTAGCTGTTTCTGGATTTTTAACACCTTCAGGAGGACCTGTAAGCGGGAGATTATTTTTAAGTTCTATTGAAGGAGATGCAGATTTAATAGGGGATCAAGCATTATTTGGACCAAATTTCAGTTCATTAAATGCTTTATCTGGGCCAAATAATGCTGTAAATAATTTCTTCGGTTCTCAAGTTAATAATGCTGCTGGAAACTTAGATACAACTGGGACATTTGGAACGCGAAATCAAAGTGCTTCTACAGGCACAAACATCTCCGCTGGGAGACAGGGCTGGGATATTACTTCTATTGATATTTCTCCTTATTTAACAAACTCACAAGTGTCCGCCGCAATCCGTTTAACAACTAACGGAGATGCGTATATGTTAAATACAGTCGGTTTACAAATCAACATAAATTCACCTACTATACAAGCAACAAAAAGCGTGAATAAAAGTGTTGCTGCAATTGGAGATATTCTCACTTATACAGTTACGATCCCTAACACCGGACTTCTTCCGGCGAATAATGTTACCTTTACAGACATTCTCCCTAACGGGACTTCCTTTATACCTGGCACTGTAACAGTAGATAATGTCCCGCAAACAAACGCAAATCCCGCCGCTGGTATATCTCTTGGAACAATCAATAATGGTGCTTCTCGTACAGTAACTTTCCAAGCTACTGTCATTTCTCTTCCAAGTCAAAACCCTATCTCTAATACCGCTAATATTACATTTCAATATACACCTATCGCCGGAGGAACAACCTTTAACGGTCTTGCAACAAGCAATTCTGCTGGAACACAAATTAACCTGGCAGATATTAATGGAACAAAATCAGTCAACAAAATTTTTACCGATATTGGTGAAACATTAACTTACAGTATTGCCTTAGCTAATATAGGAAATATCGCTGCAACGAACGTTATATATACGGATCCGATTCCTAGCGGAACTACTTTCATTCCAGGAAGTGTAACTGTTAACGGAGTTACTCAAGCTGGAGCAAATCCCGCTAATGGTATATCAATTGGTTCGATTGCCGCAAATTCCACTACTACTATTTCATTCCAAGTGCTCGTTCCTTCTATCCCTCAAACAAATCCAATATTAAATAGTGGAACAACAACATATCAATATATTCCTGTACCAAATCAACCTGCAGTAAGTGGGACTGATACGACAAATATCGTATCTACTCAAGTGAATAACGCTACTGTAACAATGGTAAAAGCAGTAGATAAAAATTTTGCAGATATTGGTGATACACTAACGTACACCGTTTCTTTTACAGGTACAGGTAATACAAATGCGAACAATATTATTTTTACAGATGTCATTCCTACTGGAACAACTTTTGTTTTAAACAGTTTAACAATAGATGGCACTACACAAGTGGGCGCAAATCCCGCTAACGGCGTGAACATTGGATCCATCCCAAGCGGCACAACAAAAAATGTTACATTTCAAGTAGTAGTAAACACAATACCCGCGTCAAATGTCGTATCTAATGGATCAAATGCTTCTTATCAATATACCGTCAATCCTATCCAATCACCCGTTACAAAAAACATTTCTTCTAATCTCGTTTCCACTCAAATTAACAATGCGAATGTAACATTAACAAAATCAACTAACAAACAATTTGCCACAATTGGTGAAACGATAGGTTATACAATCCTTATTACAAACAGTGGAAATACAGCCGCTAATAACGTACAACTAACAGATCCACTTCCAAATGGAACGATATTAACATTAGGTTCGGTAACGCTCAACGGCGTTTTGCAAAATGTAGATTCTCTCGTTGCTTTACCTATTGGCACAATTCCTGCTGGAGCTACTTTTATCCTCTCTTTCCAAGTAACAGTTATTAATATTACTTCACAAAATCCTATCCTTAATAACGCTTTTGCCTCTTACATTTACACTGTAAATCCAAGTCTGCCACCAACTTCAAAAACAGCAAATTCTAATTCTGTTACATCTACAATTAGACTAGCAAATCTCCATGCTAATAAATCTGTAGATAAGACGTTTGCGGAAGTTGGCGATGTATTAACTTACACCTTTGCTCTTACTAACGATGGAAATGTTGCAGCAAACAACGTATTACTATCCGATTCCATCGCGAATGGCACTTCCTTTGTACCGAACAGTGTTATAGTTAACGGTGTTACTCAGCCGGGCATAACACCAGCTAGCATCAATATTGGTAGCATCAATGCTAATACTACAATTACAGCTTCATTCCAAGTAGTAATAACTAGCATTCCAAATCCAAACCCTATTTCAAATAGCGCTTTCGTCTCCTACAACTTTATCGTTGATCCAAACGCTTCACCTGTAAATAAAAACACTACTTCAACCACTACATTTACTCAAGTAAACGATGCAAATGTCATTTCAGCAAAAACAGTGGATCAAGCGTTCGCTACCGTAGGGGATATATTAACTTATACTGTTACTTTGACGAATGCAGGAAGTGTTTCTGCTGATAGTCCTACTTTCGTAGATACAAATCCAGACGGTACTACCTTTATTCCAAACACTTTTCTTATTAATGGTGTACTCCAAAATAACGCAGATCCAAATATAGGTGTTCCACTACCTTCCATTCCTGCTAACGGCTCACTTACCGTCTCTTATCAAGTAACCGTCACCTCTTTACCAACACAAAACCCAACGATAAATTCATCTAGTACACAGTATAGTTTTATTCTAAATCCGGGAGATCCACCAACTATAGAAATATCTGTAAGTAACACTGTAAGTACACAAATTAATTTAGCTAATGTAGTTATTGTCAAAGAAGTAGATTTAACTATCGCCGATGTAGGGCAACCAATCACATATACAATTTCTTTAGCTAATCTTGGCAATACTACAGCAAATAATGTTATTGTTACTGATATAATCCCTAATGGCACCACTATCGTACCAAATAGTATTTTTATAGGTGGTGCTTTACAACTAGGTGCAGATCCCAGTACCGGTCTTCAAGTCGGCTCCATTCCTTCGGGTGGTTTTACAACGATTGTTTTTCAAATAAGTGCAAATGGGCTACCTTCACCAAATCCAATTCAAAACAGCGCTTCACTTCAATATAGCTTTATCGCTGATCCAAATTTACCCGCTCTTGTTAGAAACGCTGCTAGCAATATAGTAACTACACAAATTAATACTGCTAATATCATTGCTACAAAGCTAACAAGCACAAACTTTGCTGATGTCGGTGATATCATATTATATGCGACTATTTTAACAAATAACGGGAATATCCCTGCTGCTAATGTAACGTTTACAGATATCATTCCAGCGGGTACCCTCTTCATTCCTAATACTGTAACGATTAATAATGTCCCTATAGCTAATGCAAATCCTGCTAACGGCATTTCGATTGGTACGATAGGAGCAAATTCATCACGCACCGTTGCATTCCAAGTTTTTGTACCAACTATCCCTGCTGTAAATCCGATTACAAATCAATCAGGCACAACATTCCAATATACGTATGATCCATCCAAACCCGCTGTGATGCAGATGGTTGCTTCTAACACTGTACAGACAACTATTAATAACGCCTCAATTGCCGCTACTAAATCGGCAGATAAACAGTTTGCTAACGTAAATGATATTATTACGTACACGACTACTTTAACGAATAACGGGAATACACTTGCATCAAATGTAATATTTACAGATGTAATCCCAAACGGGACATCGTTCATTCCTAATAGTGTTACTGTAAACGGGAATGCACTGCCTAATGTCAATCCAGCAAGCGGAATTGCAATCGATCCAATAGATCCGAATACAAATACGATCATCTCGTTCCAAGTACAAGTAAATTCTATCCCGAACCCGAATCCAATCCCGAACCAAAGTAATACAACGTATCAGTATGTCATAGATCCTAACTTACCTCCAGCATCCGCTAATGCGCTGAGTAACGTAATAACAACTCAAATCAATAATGCCACGATTATCGCTACAAAATCAGTGAACACACCGAATGCTGCAATTGGAGATATCGTTACTTATACAATTGCAGTTACGAACACAGGAAATATCCCTGCTAGTGCTACAGTTTTAACAGATGGGCTTGGACCTGGTGCATCCTTCATCCCAAATTCCGTTACAATAAATAATGTTTCCCAACCTGGATTAGATCCTTCATTAGGGATTCATTTAGACGATATTTCACCAGGAAACACTACTTTCATTACATTCCAAGTGAAAATTCTGACTATTCCACCTAGTGGAACTTTAACGAATAATGCTCTTGTAAACTACGAATATGCAGTGAATCCAGCTGAAACGCCAGCTATTGGTAGTACCGTTACAAACACAACAGTTACACCGATTATTGACGCTACTTTAGTAATAAATAAAAGTGCTAGTACAACTTTCGCTACGATTGGTGATACAATTACATTCACTTCATCTGTTACAAACACAGGAAATACTACTGCGAACAACATTGTTTTTACAGATACAATTCCAAACGGTACTACCCTTGTCCCAAATAGCTTTAAGATAAATGGTGTAACCGTCCCGAATGCAAATCCACAAAACGGTATCAATATTGGTAACTTAAATTCAAATGCATCGGTTACACTCAGTTTCCAAGTAAACATCACAACGCTTCCAAACCCTAATCCAATTCCGAACAAATCATCGCTTCAATATAGCTTTATTGTTGATATAAATGAACCGCCTGTTTCACGAACAGTTCAATCCAATACAACTTTTACGCAAGTAAATTCAGCTTCCGTTATCGCAACGAAAACTGCGAGCAGTGCATTTGCCGCTGTTGGCGATACAATTACGTATACAACTACTCTCACTAATAGCGGAAATACTACCGCAAACACACCTGTTTTTATCGATATATTACCACCTGAACTTTCATTCGTTCCTGATAGCGTACAAATTAATACCATCCCACAACTTGGATTTAGACCAGATAGCGGAATCTCTTTAGACTCAATTCCAGTTGGAGGAACGACAACAATTAGCTTTCAAGCTATCGTTGGCTCAATACCAGCTACAAATCCAACTTTGAACCAATCCAGTACGACATACTTGATCATTGTTGACCCTACCCAGCCACCGGTGACAGAAACAGCTACAAGTAATCCAACTTTAGTTCAAATTAATGAAGCAATTATTCAAGCAACGAAAAGTGTGGATCGACTATTTTCTGACGTAGCACCTGGAAATTCATTTTTAACGTATACAGTTTTATTAGAAAATGTAGGGAACACAACTGCTACGAATATCATTTTTACAGATCCTATTCCAAATAACACAATATTTATAGAAGATAGCGTTCGAGTCGGCGGAGTTTTATTGCCTGGGGTAAATCCAGCGAATGGAATACCAATTGGGGATATTATTGCAGGAGATTTTACAAACGTCACCTTCCGCGTTCAAGTAGTTAGTATTCCAAATCCAATTTTCACAATTGGACCTGGTGGACCAAACTCACCGGTTGTAAATAGTGCCTCCATTGACTATCAATTTATTACAGGACCTAATTTACCACTCGTTTCAAGAAGTACGACATCCAATCCCGTTGCGACACAAATAAATTCCGGAGAAATTGTGGCAATCAAATCTGTAGATAAAACTTTCGCAACGATTGGCGATACAATTTCTTATACAATTACATTAAGTAACCCTGGAAATGTCACTTCACAAAATATAATTTTCACAGATATTTTACCTGACGGAACGACATTCATATCTGGCACTCTTACAAACGATTCTGGTACACAGCAAATCGGAAATCCAGCTAGCGGGATACAGATTGGAAATATAAACCCAAATGGAACGGCCGTTATTTCTCTCAACGTACTTGTTACAAACATTCCAAGTATAAATCCTATCTCTAATTTTAGTTCCATACAATTTGAACATGTGATTGATCCTAGCCAACCTTCTGCATTACAAACAGCTGTATCTAATACAGTTTCAACGACCATTAATAGCGCAGTATTAACTACAACAAAAAGTGTTGATAAATCTATTATTTCCGTCGGGGATACACTTACGTATACAACGACTATTACGAATACAGGAAATACACCAGCTACAAATATAACTTTTACAAGTGCGATTCCTCCTAGTACTACTTTTGTACCAGATTCGGTCACTATAAATGGCATCCAGCAGCTTGGTGCACAGCCAGCACTCGGAGTAAATATACCAAATATCGCTCCTGGTGAAACAGTAACTGTTACTTTCCAAGTAAATGTGATTTCTGTTCCCCCTTCAAGCTCAATTATGGGTAACGATACAATTTTATATTCTTATACTGTTGATCCAAACGGAACTCCTGCTACTACTTCTACTTCAACAAACATTGTTACAAACCCTGTATTAGATGCTATGATAATGATGATTAAATCAGTTGATCAAACACTTGTAACGCTAGGTGATACCATTACCTATACGACAATTTTAACGAATAATGGTAATACAAATGCAACGAATATTACTTTCACCGACCTTATACCAGATGGTACAACGTTTATTACTGATAGCGTTACAATAGATGGCATCACGCAAATTGGTCTTAATCCTAATACAGGTATAACGATTGGAGCAATTGCTCCTAACAGCTCAATATCTATAGCATTTCAAGTGACGGCTACTTCTACACCTGTTCAAAATCCTATTGCCAATTCCGCTAGTGCTTCTTACACATTTATCGCTGACCCAAATGCCCCTATTGTTTCAAGAAATGTTACTTCAAACACAGTGTTCACTACGATTAATACAGCTACCATTCTTTCATTAAAACAAGTCGATAAATCCTTTAGTCGTATTGGAGACACACTCACTTATACTGTCGCTTTAACAAACAATGGAAACTCATCCGCACAAAATGTTATTTTCACAGATACAATGCCGAGTGGAACTACTTTTATTGCAAACACATTCTCTATTAATGGGGTTCCTCAAAGTGGTGCGGATCCATCGAATGGTGTGAATATCGGACCTATAACAGCTGGGACTACAGTAACAGTTTCGTTCCAAGTTACTGTAACGTCATTACCAACCGAAAACCCAATTGTAAATTTCTCATCAACATCGTATCAATTAGTCTCACCACCTGATGCAGAAACTTCAATTAGTAATCCTGTTTCAACACAAATTAACGAAGCTATATTATCCATGACGAAAAATGAAAGTGTCTCCTTTGCAGATATTGGGCAAACTGCTTTTTACACTACTTCTATTTCGAATATAGGAAATACAGATGCAGCCAACATTGTATTCACGGATGTATTACCGAGCGGACTCACATTTGTTCCTAACACATTAACTGTTGATGGTGTTTTACAACCTGACGCGAATCCAAATACCGGTGTATTACTTGCAGCACTTCCGCCTAATGAAATATATAGTATCGTCTTTCAAGTTGTGGTGAACAACATTCCACCTATTAATCCAGCACCGAATACCGCATCCACGAATTATGAGTTTACTGTTGATCCAAATAGTCCTCCCGTTTCAAGTACAGCTAATTCTAACACGACACTTCTTCAAATAAACAATGCGACTATTATTAGTACAAAAACAGCAAACCTTACTTTTGCGGATGTTGGTAATACAATAACATTTACACTTAACCTTCCTAATACCGGGAATGTGGCTGCATTTGATGTTACCGTTATCGATATACTTGATAGCAATTTAAGTTTCGTTCCAAACAGTTTCACAGTTAATGGGCAAACTATTCCAAACGCTGATTTATCTACTGGTGTAAATATCGGTTCAATTAATGGTGGAAACACATCAATTGTCACATTCCAAGCCATCGTTTCAACCCTCCCAATCAACAATCCTATTTCTAATTCGGCTCTTACCACTTACCGTTATCTTGTTGATCCAGATCAGCCGTTCATTTCAACTTCTAATCAATCTAATACAACAACAACACAAGTTAATAGCGCTCTCCTTACTGCACAAAAAAATTCAAATGTGCCAACAGTAGATATTGGGCAAGATATTGTCTACTCCGTTACGATTACAAATAGCGGAAATGTTAGTGCGACGAATGTTATTTTTACCGACCTAATTCCAGACGGAACTTCCTTTGAACCGAATAGTTTTACACTTAACGGAACTACCATCCCAAATGCAGACATAATTACAGGCGTTCCAATTGGTGATATTGCACCCAACGAATCTGTCATTGTAACATTTCATATTAGTGCCGATGCAATTCCGCCTATAAATCCAATTACTAATCAAGCTAGCGTTAGCTTCAAGCATATCGTTAATCCAGCTAATCCTCCTGTTTCAAAAAACATTACTTCAAATAGTGTTACAACAACAATTGAAAGTGCTATTTTAACTACTACTAAAATCGGAGATAAAGCTTTTGCAACGATTGGTGATACGATTACGTATACAACTACGATTACGAATACAGGAAATATTCCTGCTAATAACGTTATTTTCTCAGACCCGATACCATCGTGGACACAATTTGTTGCAGGATCAGTTATTGTTGATGGCACTCCATTAGCATCCGCTTCTATCATTGACGGTATTGGCATAAATACGATCATTCCAAATCAAACTGTAACAATCATATTTCAAGTTCAAATTGTAAGCAATCCAACAACATTTACACCGGAACTCCAAAACTTAGGGTTTGTGAACTTCCAATATAACGTAGGAAATGCATTACAAGCTCAGCCTGGCAATGTGGAAACGAACGTCTTCGTTACTTCTATTAATTCAGCAATACTTTCAGCTGTAAAAACTGCTAATGCTGCCTTTGCAAACATCGGAGACACGATCACTTATACAGTTTTAATTCAAAATAACGGCAATACAAACGCTACGAATTTAAATTTCTCAGACATGGTTCCAGCAGGAACAACTTTTGTTGAAAATAGTTTTACTGTAAATGGAAGTAGCCTTCCAGGCACAAATCCAAATAACGGAGTTAATATCGGAACAGTTAACGCGGGTAGTTCCTTAACCATTACTTTCCAAGTCATAGTTACATCAACCCCACCTTCAAATCCGATTACAAACGTAGCATCTATTCAATACGCATTCATCGTTGATCCAGCCTCTCCTCCTGTTACAGGCACGATAAATTCTAATAGCGCTTCAACACAAATTAATAACGCGACTGTTACAACTGTTTTACAAGCAAATCGTTCAATTGTATCTATCGGGGATATAATTACGTATACAGCAACATTAACGAATACTGGAAACTTCCCCGCAAACTCTGTATTACTCATTAACGGCATTCCTGAGGGAGCATTATTTGTTCCAAATAGTGTCACACTCAACGGAGTTTCACTTCCAGATGCAAGTCCAACTCTCGGTATTCCAGTTGGTATTATCGCACCAGGTGATTCTGCTACTATTACGTTCCAATTTCTCGCTAGTTCTATTCCACCGCAAGGAGCAATTATCAATCAAGCCATTACAAGTTACACGTATATCGTCAATCCAAGTCAACCTCCAGTTACAGCAACATCCTCATCTAATACGGTTAACACAGCTGTTGTTGATGCATCGTTATCCGCAATTAAAAATACAGATTCTCTCGTACAATCTACTGACGGTACAATCACTTACACAGTAGTCGTTCAAAATAACGGAAATACTACTGCAAATACAGTTACTTTAACAGATTTGGTTCCAGAAGGAACTGCATTTATTCCTAATAGCGTAACTATTAATAACGTTTCCGTTCCAGGTGCCGATCCTAATGTAGGAATACCATTAAACTCCATCGCACCGTCAGAAATAGTTACCGTCACATTCCAGGTTATCGTTCAATCCATTCCAAGCGTGAATCCAATTTCCAATACGGCCCGTATTGACTATACTTTTATCGCTGATCCAACTGCTCCCATCATCTCTCGAACAATTACGTCTAATCCTGCTTTCACACAAATTTCGGATGCGACTATCCTTTCTTTAAAAGCAGTCAATGCACAACAAGCAACAACAGGTGATATTTTGACTTATACAATAACATTAGAAAATACAGGAAATATCCCAACTACGAATCTCACATTTTCAGACACTATCCCTCAAGGCACTACCTTTGTAGAAAATAGTTTTACACTTAACGGAACAGCTATACTTGATGCCAATCCTAATGTAGGTGTTACTTTGCCTAACCTAGCTGCAAACGCTACGCACCTTATTTCGTTCCAAATTCTTATTAACGATTCATTCTCGCAAGAATCAATTACAAATCAATCCAACACAACTTATACAATTCAGCCAGACCCAGGGCAACCGCCTATTACTGAAACATCTACTAGTAATATCGTCATTACAAATTTCGTGCAAGCACAATTGACAATTACAAAAACATCCAATCCAACAACTGTTGATATTGGCGGAACTATACTTTATATTTCTGAAGTAAAAAATATCGGCAATGTTGACGCAATAAATATTAATTTCACAGATTCTATTCCAGCTGGGACTACATTCGTTCCCGATAGTGTCACAATTAACGGTATCCTTCAGCCAGGTGTAAATCCAGAAAACGGAATACCGATTGGAACAATTCCAGCAAACAGTTCCAAAACGATACTATTTCAAGTGCAAACAAATAATCCACCTACTGAAACCGAAATTGTAAATCAATCTTCAGCAACTTACCAATATGTAAGTATTCCTGCAGCCCCACCAGTAAATCGCTCTGCAAATTCTAATATCGTTACAACATCACTTCAAAATGCAAATATTATTTCTGTTAAAAGTGCGGATGTAACTTTCGTATCAATCGGGCAAATTATTACCTACACGAATACACTTCAAAATATAGGAAACGTTCCAGCTAACAATACCGTTTTCATTGATAACATTCCAGAAGGTACTATATTCATTGAAGATAGCTTAGCAATAAATAATGTAATTCAGCCCGGCGCTAATCCTGAAAACGGAGTAACTCTCGGCACGATACAACCAAATGAAACAGTCACTATTTCATTCCAAGTACAACTTACAAATATACCAGAGGGCAATACAGTCATTAATATTTCAGACACTTCGTACGAATATCAAATTGACCCTAGTTCTCCAATTATTCAGCGTAGATCGTTATCAAATGCAGTAAATACTGAAGTGCGGACGGCAAATGTTAGTGCCATTAAATCCGCCAATAGATCCATTACACGCATTGGTCAAATCATCACATATACAGTCGCAGTTACAAACGCCGGTACAGTACCTATTACAAATACTCTCCTAATTGACGCAATTGCAGCTGGGACCACATTCGTTCCAAATAGCATTCTTGTAGATGGCATACCGAGACCTAATGAAAATCCAATTACCGGTATCAACCTTGATATTATCCTTCCAAATAATACAATTATTGTTACTTTTCAAGTAAGCGTAGTCTCTATACCGCCACAAAATAACATTAATAATATCGCAGTCATTCACTATGAGTATGAACCAGACCCAAGCGCACCACCAATTTCAGAAACGACATCTTCCAATAGTACAAATATACAATTTATTGATGCTATTCTTATTGCTACAAAATCCGCTAATACTGTATTAGCTAACATTGATGAAACCATTGAATATACAGTATTCATTCAAAATAACGGATCGACTACAACTAACTCCATCTTTTTTACAGATACTATAGCGGATGGAACAGTATTTATTCCAGGAAGTGTAATAGTTAACAATACTGTACTTCCTGCAGCAGATCCGAATATCGGCTTTTCCATTCCTAATGTCGCAGCAGGTCAAATAGCTACAATAACATTCCAAGTTTCCGTTACGAATTTACCTGTTGTAAATCCAGCACCTAATACTGCAAACATCGTCTACGACTTTATTTTCAATCCTGACTTTGCACCAATTCAAAAATCTACTACTTCCAATACTACTTTCGTTCAAATTAATGATGCTGATATCGTTTCACTTAAAACTGTTGATTTGACCTCTGTAACAATTGGTGACATTTTAACTTATACAACAACTTTAACGAATATAGGGAATACGGATGCCACTGCTGTTGTATTTACAGACAATATACCTGATGGAACAACTTTTATTGACGGTAGCGTTTTAGTAAATAACATTCCTCAGCTTAACGCCAATCCAAGTGCAGGTATACTTGTAGGAACGATTACTCCTAACACTTCTATCCCAGTCACATTTTCTGTTACCGTCGTAGCTCTTCCTGCTAGCGGCCATGTTCAAAATCAATCAACTTCTCGTTATACAATAAACGTGGAAGAACAAATATCGACTAGCAATATTACCTTCACTGAAGTTATTTCTGCTAATGTAATTGCGACAAAAACAACGCCTATCCAATATGCTGACTTACAAACTATCATCCCTTATACAATTTCCATCATAAATAACGGAAATATACAAGTCGAAAACATTATTGTTACAGATATCATCCCAGCAAATACGAGCTTTATAGAGAATAGTGTTATCGTGAACGGCAATGCTCGGCCAAATGACAACCCTCTTAACGGTATACAAATTGATAACATTCCGCCTAATACGACAGCAACTATTCTATTCCAAGTACGGGTTACTTCGATTCCACAAACAAATCCAATCTCTAACACGAGTACAATTGAATATGAATACACGGTACCAGATCGACCACCTATTACCGAAACTATTATTTCATCAGCTGCCGCAACAGAAATTAATCACGCGAATTTGAATAGTAATAAGGCTGTTGACCTTGCATTTGCAACGGTTGGTGATACGTTAACGTATACGATTACACTAAATCAAACCGGTAATGTTGCAACAAATGATGTAATCATTCAAGATATTATTCCTCAAGGTACTACGTTTATAGAAAATAGCGTCATTGTAAACGGAGAAGCTCTTCCGGGAGTGAATCCAGTAAGCAGCATACCAATTGGCACTATAATTGTTGGTGGAGATGCTATCGTTTCATTCCAAGTAACTGTGACTTCTATTCCAACACCAAATGAACTAAACAACAACGCAATTACTACTTTTAACTATATAGTCAACCCAAATAACGTACCCGTTACAAATACGACTACAACAAATACCGTCACAACTACTGTCCAAAATGATAATGTCATTGCCATAAAATCTGTTGATGTAACGAATGCCTTACCTGGTCAAACTTTAACGTATACAATTACGATTACGAATAGCGGTAATGTAACGATTGAAGACCTTCTTGCCATAGACACCGTACCAATAGATACGACTTTTGTTGCTGATAGTGTTACGATTAACGGAATCAATCAGCCTAATGAAAATCCTGAAAATGGTATTACGTTAGGAAATCTTGCTCCTAATGAATCTGTTATTATTACGTTCCAAGTGACAATATCTTCTTCTACTCTTCAATCTACAATTAATAATGATGCTTCTGTTTCCTATACCGTTATCATTGATCCAACAAAACCACCTATTACAATTACAAAACAAACAAATACCGTTACAACGACAGTCATTGATCCGATGGTTCGCATTGAAAAAACAACTGACAAATCTATTGTCGTTATAGGAGATATCATTACATTCACATTAGCGGTATTTAATCACTCCCCCATTCCGACAATCAGTACTTCTGTTATAGACAGCATTCCAGCTGGTACAACATTTATAGAAAATAGCGTAACAATTAACGGTACTTCGGTTCAAAATGTTCGTCCAGACACTGGTATTAATATTGGTTCTTTATCTGCAGATACAGTAGCAACTATAACATTTCAAGTTCTCGTAACTTCTATTCCTTCAAACAGTACAATTATAAATTCTGCAACAGTTACCGCTGCTTTTCAATTGACACCACAGGATCCAATTATTACTTTCATTGTTAATTCAAATATTGTTCGTATACCAGTTCAATTTGTAACTGCAACAGTCACGAAAAACGCTTCCGTCAGCTCCGCTTATTTAAACCAATACTTTGATTACACGGTGCGTATTACAAATACTTCCGAAATTTCACTCTCAAATATTTCTTTACAAGATACCATTCCAGCAGGTTTACAATTTATAAACGGCACTGTCTTTATTAACGGTGAACGCTCTCCACTAGCGAACCCAAATATCGGTTTCCTAGTTGCCACTAATTTAGAGCCAAATGAAACAATTATCGTGTTATTCACAGTACAAGTAATAAGTCCACCTATTAATAATCAATTTAAAAATACGGCCAATATTTCGTTACAACTTCAAGTCTCGCCTACCGATCCACCAATTACAGTAACCGTTACAAGCAACGAAAACATCGTCACCTTTGTTCCAGAAAATCCAGACGAAACACTTCCAAATTTAAATTGCTTCTTTGACGGTGAACGCTTCATACGGATTACTCCCCAAAATGCAAGAAATTACCTTTGGACTTGGATTTGGTGGAATTAAATTAAAAAAGAGATTGTAGTTTGGTTGAAACCAAATTACAATCTCTTTTTCATTGCCTTTATCACACTACGTTATAACTCGTCCAAGGATATACAATTAAGCATCACCTCAAGTTATTTTAGTCGTAATAAGTTGGCCAGCTTCATTAATAGTAACTTTCCATTTCACTCCACTAGCTGTCTTCATGATTATGCCTTTACTTGCCTCTATTTCAATATCTCCAAACATTCTTCCACCAGTTGTAGCTAACCAAGCATTCCCATTTTCCATAGAAGACCTTGCAAAAATGCGATTAATTCGAAAACGCTTATGATCTTGAGAATAACCACTTAATGTAATTCTTACTTTATATAGTTGATTCGCCTTCATATTCGATATAATTGTATCGCCTACATTTAATGGAACATCCGATGCGATAACCCAATTTCCAGTTGCGCTTAATGCATATTCAATTTTAATTTTTTTCGCGCTTTCTCCCCATCCAAAATACATTCCAAAACAATTTAACATTTGTATTGGTTTTTTCGTAAAATCCAGTTCAATGACAACTGGATTACTATCTGGAACGTCAATATAGTTTACACTTTGTTCATCTATTAAATTAAAGCAATTTGCGAGATTTCCCCCGTACGGTACTTTCCCACTTACTTGCTTAACAATATACTTCTGCTGAGCATTTACTAAAATATCATCTTGATTACCTATTAAATGAGGTTTATTTAACGTTAACGGTAATTGAATTCGTAGGGATTCTTCATAAGTAGACTTACAAACATTGTATTGCCCTTTATCTACAATAGTTGTCGAAAGCAGATTTGAAAAAAGGTAGTTACGATGAGAATTAGAAGAAAATTCAATGACAATTTGTTCACTACTCATCCGGTACGTATCCCAAATCATACAATCAAATGTATTATACGCACCTGAGCAACGAATTGCTTTTTTCGTTTGTTGTCTACATTGCACTTGAATATCATGAAACGTATTTCCTGAACTTTCATTTGGCAAATCACTATTTCCATCTACTTCAATCCCATACCCGCATCCATCAATAAATATAGATTGAAATACATTGGCGTTAATCCAGCAAGGTGTATTGATATCATTTATATATTCTGTCTTCAAATGTATTGCAGTTTGAAAGTTTTTAATTTGAATAAATTTAACTTGAAAGAAACTAATAAAATCCCATGCCTTTTGACAATAAAAATGTATAGCTTTTCCTTTATACGATGGGGTTGCATTTACTATATTTATATTTGATATAACCGATTGATTAGGTACTTCGATTTGTTGTGAACCAGAAACATAAATAACAGCAGATTGAAACAATGGATTTATAACTTGAATAGTACCACCAATTACCGAAGCGTTACTTTGTAGCTCAAATGCATTAAAATCCCCATCAATTTGCAGCGTTACGGTAGGATCTAACTCTAATCTTACATTTGATTTAATAACAATTGGCTTTACAATTTTGTACGTATTTACTCCTGTAATTCTTACCGTCGAAATTCGGTTAGCTACACAATAATCAATAGCTTGTTGAATTGCTAATGAACTATCATTTCCTAAGTTCGGAACTGCGCCAAAACAATTAATATGAACGCTACTTTCTGGCACACAACCTTCTTGGGAAGAAATATATTCTGACAAAATAAATTCACTCCTCATATTACCTTTTTCATATAATATGTGAGTTCTCTCTTAAAAGTTTCTATAATAAAAAAAACAAACGACCTACCCGGTCATTTGTTTAATTCATATATATTTTTCGTTTCTTCTATCATTTTAGTTAACGAGAAATACCTCACTGCTTTCTCTCGTGCTTCGAGTCTAATAGCATTTACCTTTTCTTCATTCCCTTGTAGTTCCTCCAGTGCACTTGCGAATTCCAATTCGCAATATTCAGATACCAAAACACCTGATTCTCCATCTATTACCGCTTCATGTATTCCGCCAACATCTATTGAAACAATTGGTGTCCCTGTAGCCATCGCTTCAATTACTACCATTGGAAATACTTCACGAAAAGATAATAAAAGTAAGGCATCCATTTTCCCTATAAACTCATGCGGTTCTGAAATATTTCCTAGCATCTTTACACTTTGTCGCAATCCATATTTTTCTATTTCTTTCATAATCGATTCTTTCTCTGGTCCATCACCAGCAATATAAAACAGAAAATCATGTCTCTTTTTCAACACATTTGCAATTTTGACAAATAGTTGATGGTTTTTCTCTTTGGATAATCTAGCTAATATCCCTATTTTATATGTAGATTCTTTCTTTTTCTGCTGGAATAAAAACTTTTCAATATCGACACCGTTATAAATTGTATTTATTTTTTCTTCTGCTACATGAATTGAGATTAAATTATTCTTTTCAAACTCACTTACTGTAATAATATTGTTCACATATTTATTCATGAAATAACGAAAAAGCGTTGGCATTTTCTTTTCTAATATCGTTACATTATGTTTCGTATAAACAATTTTCATCTTTTTTTTAATAAACTTTTGAAGTAGCAAAGCATATAATACCATTCGCAAACTATTTGCATGAATAAGTTCTATCTTTCGTTTACAAATTTCGTTTCGTAAATAATAAATATTTCTCAAATGATTCCATCGACTAAGTAATATAAAATTTTCTTTTCTAGTAAGAGATTCATATAGTTCTCCATTACCTGCAGCTGTATAAATCTCAAAATCCTCATAATGCAAATTACTTTCCAATTTACAGAAATAGCTCTCGGCTCCGCCAGTTATCAATTTATCTGTCATCAACAGTATATTCATAATTGCGTCTTCCCAACTACATTGATTTTATTTTTTTTATAAGCATGATAAGCATACTTACTAAAATAGTAAAAAATTTGCACCGAATTCAGTCGTTCTTGTTCCCTTAACAATTTCCAATACCGGAAAGCTGCTCTAATTTTATTTCTAGAAACAGAATTTGTAACAATTCTATATTTTGCTAATACTTGCTGTATCCCTTTTGCTTCATACCCTTCATGTAATAAGTTCAGCCATAACGCTGTATCTTCCGGCTGTATACTAGGCATTTCGACATACGGAATTTTTTCACGATCAATCATCACTGTTAAACACCCGATAATTGTATTCCCTGCTAAATAATGATAGTCAACAGATTTTGGTACACTCACTTCGCGATTTAGTTCATTACCATTTTCATCAATTAAACTATACGACGCATATGAAAAAGCAATATTCATTTCTTCCATAAATAACAATTGTGTCTTCAATTTATGCGGCAACCATATATCATCACTATCTAAAAAGGCAATGTACCTTCCTCTCGCCTCTTGAATCGCTAAATTCCGAGCTTTAGCAGCACCGACATTTTCTTTTAATGATAATAACCTAATTCGTGAGTCTCCTTCTATTATCTCTTTAATTTTTGCGGCAGATTGGTCGGTTGAACAGTCATCAACGATAATCATTTCCCAGTTTTCATACGATTGATTCTGTACAGATAAAATTGTCTCACCTATAAATCGTATACTATTATAAGAAGGTGTTATTACAGAAACATAAGGCGGCTCGTTATATGCTGATAGACATTTTACCATCTATCTTTCTCCTTCCTTCATATATTGAAATATACTTCACAACAACTGCTAAAAATAAAAAGAACGCTTCGTTAATAATGAGTGACAATGACATCATCTGAAATAAAAATGCAATCATAGTCAATAGAAGGTATGGTTTTTCACGAAATAAAGTATGCTGCGCTAGCTTGAACATTAATATGAATAAAAACGCGCTATATAGAAGAAAACCAATTGTACCCGATTCAGACAAAATTTCTAAAAATGTATTGTGTACATATAATTTTTCATTAAATTGATACTCATAATAATTTGAGAAGTTAAAAGCACCAATTCCGATATATGGATTGGATAAATAATATTTAAAAGCAGCTTCCCATAATGTAAATCTACCACTTCCATTATCATGGGAAAAATCAGAAATTCGTTTATTTAATATGTCATCTAATTGGCCCCCCATTACACTATTCGATAAACTAAAAATAACTAAACTAAACAATACTAAGCTCATAATTATTTTTACTTTTTTAACGAAACTAGACATACATATATATACAAAAACGACAAGTACAAGAGCTAATATACCGCCCCTTGAAAAGGTTAATAGACTCGTCGTAACACATAAAATCAACCCTAATATATTGGTGATATTTTGTAAATTCGTCATATAGTACATAAAAAACATTGTATTATAGAAAATGAAAATATTAGGATCATCTAACAATCCAATTAACCGTGGATATCCTCTATCAACTAATAACCCAGCAAAAATTTCTCTCTCTTCTCCACCGTATAAACCAAAGTATTGTAAACCGATTATATAGAGTATTAGACTTACAACATTAAATACTACTCCTACATAAGCAATAGATGATTCAAGTACCACTATTTCAGTATTCCCCAATAAATTCCTCATTATAAAATAGCATCCTAAAACGAGTAGCACGCCAAAAATCATGCGAATACTAGCATTTAAATACATAGAAAGAATTCCACTTAAACAATAAATGAAATAAAACAGTAAAAATACAACTTCATGAAAATATAACTTTTGAATATGAAAGTCTTTAATTGTTAAACAAAAATATATGACTAAAAAAATTATATATACCTTCAATGAAAATCCAATATATAAATTGTATTTACTTAACATAACAAATAATATTAGAAGAATAATCCATCCCATCGATACTTTCATATTATTTCCCATAGGCTATATCCCCTGTTTCGTAATATAATCCTTTTTGCGTATTTTTCTTATAAAAGAAAGAAGAAGTTTTTTTAGCTCATAATCATATAGGAATATGGCAGCTACTACAATTAGTATATTAAGAACAAGCGCAATCAAATGATATGTATGCACTATATATTGCACTCCAATAAAGGTTACACCAAAATAAATTGTATACGGTATTACAATTTGGAATACAATTTTTTTCTTCACTACACTTACCGCTATATAACCCACTAAAGCGACAATTTCAAATAAAACCATAGCGTATGCCGCTCCTATCACTCCACCAATACTACTAAAGCTATAAAGCATAAACCCACCTATCACCAATGCTACACACTGCACAACAGTTCTTTTATTTTGACATCCACTCGTCGTTAAACCGTCAGCAATGGCAATATTTAAACTTTGTAGCACAATAAGAAATGATAATATTTGGAGTGGTTCTACTGCATTGCTCCATTCTTCATGAAAAAATATAGAAATAAAGTATGGTGCTAAATGATATAAACCGATCGTCATACATATTCCTACAATCGCCATTGATTTAATTTGAAGCAAATTTAATTTCGTATGCTCTTCTAAATTATTCTGGTTATAATGCTTAAAGAGCACTGGAAAAAATGCACCTGCAATTACCCCCGGTACTTGATATAAAGCTGCTGGCATCCGGTACGCCACTGCAAAAACACCTACCATATTTAATGGCAATGTATAGTTAAGCAAGATAGGCGCTAATTGTGGCGTACCCATTATTAAAAAACCGCTAATAATAAAAGGAGTTAATTGCCAAAATAACGCTTTATGAATTACGACTTTCATATTCATTTTCGTCTTTCTTCTCATGATATATATACTGAATAAACCGCCGATCATATACCCAAAAGCATATAAGCGAGCCGTTACATACACCGGTAATTCTCCGAAAACACAAAAACATGTAATTATAATAACAACCGATGATGATACAACTTTAATGAGCGCTATATACTTCATACGTTCCGTCAGTTGAAAATAGGCAATCCCTATGTTTTGCCAAGTTAATCCTATTAACATGAAAAACATTACGTTTATCATCATATAAATTAAATTTTTATCTACATACATATAATGAATAGAAATATAATCGATGATAGAAATAAAAATAAGTAGAATCATTCTTATTTTTATATACGATGATAAAATCTTCTCTAAATCTGCTCCATCCTTTGCCCCTTCTCGAAGAAATGTATTACTAAGTCCTAAGTCTGTAAAAAATAACATAACAAACGTCACTGCTATGGCAACACTAAACATCCCATAATGTTGTGCGTTAAAAAAGTTTGCTAAAGCAATTAAACTGACAGCCTGAAGAAGGTTAGCTAAAATCGTGCTATAAAATAGATGGATAATATTATTTAGAATAGATCTACCCATACCAGTTCTCCTTTGCAAGTAACCTACTTACATATGTTGTTTGTTTACATATATATTTATCTTGCACCATTACCGTTCAATACAATTAAAACGGTCTTACATAAAATACGGATGTCCATCCGAATCGTTTTCATTTCAATATACTCCATGTCTAACCTCAACTTTTCCTTTGGATCAAGATTATACCCTCCATTTATTTGTGCCCATCCTGTTAAGCCTGGTTTTACCATTAAACGATCCTTAAATTCTGGAATATACGCATCAAATTCATTATAAAAAAACTCTCTCTCTGGTCTAGGACCTACAAAAGACATATCTCCTCTTAAAATATTTAAGAGCTGTGGTAATTCATCAATTCTCGTTTTTCTTATAAACAATCCAACTTTTGTAATTCTTTGATCATGTTCTTTTGCCCATTGTGGTCCGTTCATTTCAGCATCCTTTACCATCGACCTTAATTTAAATACATTAAACTTCTTCCCGTTTATACCTAAACGTTCTTGAAAGTAAATTGGAGCCCCTGATGTTTCTAAAGTAATCATAATACAAAAGAACAACATAATTGGTATCGTTAATAGTAACAATATGATTGAAAATATAATATCAAACAAGCGTTTTACACTTCGATTCAATATGCTAGGCTTTTCTTGAGCCGGAATCGTATACAACTTGGCTTGATTTGTTTCACGAATCATGGATCGTTACCCCCACATTCAAGAATATAAAATTATACCTATTAATTCACATTCTTTTCTCTTTATATCCGCTATTACTTTTTGCACTGTACGTAGTGAATCTTTTCGCTTTTTAACTGCTAAAACCACTCCATCGCATTTCCCTGCAATAATGTGCGTAGCAGGAAGATCAAATACTTCAGAAGAATAAAAGAAAATGTAATCAAAATCTTCTTTCCACTTAGCAATCGCATTATCAAATTCATCCATAGCAACTAAGGGGGTCCCTGTGTGTACTGTTTTTTTTGCAGGAATACAATATAAGTATTTAGACAAATTACTAGAAAAAGATTCATAATTGCAGGGGGAAGAGCTTATTATATCGTTTACTGTTATCATGTGATCACTTTGTAATAATACATGTAATTTAGGATCAGAAAAATTCACATCAATAAGTAACACCTTTTTCTTCATTTCCGCAAACACTAGCCCATATTTACTATAAGCGAGGCAACAACCCCTCTGTCCTTCGTTGAACTAACTGTGAACAGTTGTTTTCCAGATTTTTTTAGCTCGTGATACACCGTATAAAACTGTTCTTTCATCAGATCATCATGCAGATCGAATGGCAGCTGTTTCTTTGTCCTAAACATCAACATGTTCACCTCGATATATAGATGATTGTTTATCAACCTCTGTAGGTTTCTTTTTTCTATTCGGTTTCATATTTATGTGACCAATAACAGAGACTGTTGTTATTTTCTCTAAATCTTGTTCCGTGTATATACGTTCATCAAAATAATCTCGAAATACAGCTAAACCTATCCCAACAAAAAAACTAACAATTAAAGAAATAGGAATGATTAGTTGAAATTTTGGAAACAATTTTTCAGCCTGTTCCTGTAACTCAGGATCCGTCAACACTTTCACACCTTGTACATTTGTGTACTGTTGAAAACTTTGTTGTGATCGCTCTGCCAATGTCTTTACTATGTCTTTCACGACTTTCGGATTGGAATCTTTTACTGTAACAGTTACAATTTGTGAGTTGTCCGTATTTACCACCGAGATTTTTTGTGCTAATTCATAACTTGATTGCTCTAATTTCAAAGTTTTTTTAACTGTTGAAATAATTAATGGGCTTTTTAAAATATCGACATACGATGTTACTAGTTGCTTATTTTCTTGTGTTTTATTTGTTGAATTTTCCTTATTAAACTCATCTAAATTCCCAACAAGAATTTGCGTTGAATATTGATATGACGGCTTTAAAACATACATAGAGATAAGAACTAAAGAAGCGGTTAAACAACACATCGTTAAAATAATCGTTACGAATCTTCTTTTCAATAATTGTTGAAAATCTTTTATACTCATTTCTTGCTTCAATTATTTCACCGCCCTTTTCTGAATAACATCCTGCAAGTCACTCTTTACAGATAACCCTTTCTCCTTTCTATCCACTTGTTTTGTTACATACTTTCCGACTCTCAATGCAAATTTTTCTACATATATATACGAAAGCATTGCAAATATAAACGAAAGCATTGCAAATATAAACGAAAAAACAAGTGAAAAAATTAAAATAATAAGCAACGGTAATATTTTATGGAGCATGTATATAAGGGAAAATAACGATATAA
>NZ_JAKUFY010000042.1:0-45625 GCF_022663675.1 Bacillus cereus group sp. BfR-BA-01355 | reverse complement strand
AAAAGGAGCCGCTTTATTATGAGAGAACCATTTAAATATGTGGACGGTATACTGTATTTACAAGCGTGGAAAGAACTTGGAAACATTACTGCTGGATTTACGACAAAAGATGGTGGGATAAGTACGGGCTCCTTTCATGCGATGAATTTAGGATTACATGTGAATGATATCGTGGAGAACGTTCATGAAAACAGACGCATTTTAGCAAATAAGTTACAAAAACCATTAGAAAACTGGATTTGCTCTGAACAAGTTCATGCTCATCATGTTGAAAAAGTAGGGCAACAGGAAAAAGGAAGTGGCGTCTATTCATATGAGGACGGCATTTCAAAAACAGATGGCATTTATACGAGTAATGAAGATGTTCTGTTAACGTCTTGTTACGCGGATTGTGTTCCGCTCTATTTTTATGCACCATCACATGGTATGATAGGACTTGCGCATGCTGGATGGAAAGGCACTGTACAAGAGATTGCAAAGGAAATGATTCAAAAGTGGAATGCAGAAGGTATTTCAAGTGATGAAATTCATGTTGCAATTGGGCCGTCGATCGGATCTTGTTGTTATGTTGTGGATGATCGTGTATTAACAGCAGCACAGGAAGTAGTTAGCGGTGCTGTTCCTCATCAAAAAATTTCTGACGGGCAGTACGCAATTAATTTAAAAGAAATTAATCGTATATTATGTGTACAAGCAGGCATAAAAGAAGAGCATATTGTAATGTCATCTCTTTGTACAAGCTGTGAAGAGCAACTATTTTTCTCTCATCGTCGTGATCAAGGTAAGACAGGAAGAATGTTGAGTTTCATAGGTTTTAAGGAGGAAGGAAGCAAGTGACAGTACAAGAAAATTTAGTGATTGTAAACGAAGCTATTAAAGAATCTTGCGCTCGAGCTGGACGTTCGTTGCAAGATATTAAACTTGTTGCAGTGACAAAAACTGTAGGGATTGAAAAAACAAACGAAGTAATTGAAGCTGGAATTATCGATTTAGGTGAAAATAGAAATGAAGGTTTCTTACAGAAATACGAGCATTTCGGTTCAAAAGTTAATTGGCACTTTATTGGCTCATTACAAACGAGAAAAGTAAAAGAAATCATTAATGAAATTGATTATTTACATTCGTTAGATCGTCTTTCCCTGGCGAAAGAAATTCAGAAACGTGCTGATAAGAAAGTGAAATGCTTTATTCAAGTGAAAACCTCATCTGAAGAATCGAAGCAAGGATTGGCAATAGAAGAGGTTGTTTCTTTTATTCAAAGTTTGCAAGAATTCGATAAAATTGAAGTGGTTGGACTAATGACGATGGCTCCATTTACAGAAGAAGAGGAAGAAATCAGACGCTGTTTTAAGGAATTACGTATGCTACAAACAGAGGTGCAGGAGCTAGAGTTATTACATGCGCCATGTAAAGAATTATCAATGGGAATGTCCAACGATTACACGATTGCAATTGAAGAAGGGGCTACATATATTCGTTTGGGAACGATTTTAGTAGGAAAAGCGTAAAAGGAAGGAGAATCTTATTATGAGTTGGTCAAAAGTAAAATACTTCTTTTTTGATACACCGGAAGAAAAAGAAGCAGCTCAATATGGTTATGAAAAGGAGCAAACAGACATGAAAAAGCAGCAAGATCCACCAGAACAACAAGATGTTACGTTTCCGAAAGCGCAACCGAAGCAAAATGTTGTGAGTATTGAAACAGCAAAACAATCTTCAAAAGTTGTTTTATTAGAACCACGCACATATTCGGAAGCGCAAGGGATTGCGGACCACCTAAAAGGTAGACGAGCTGTTGTAATTAATTTGCAGAGAATGTCTACTGATCAAGCGGTACGTATCGTTGACTTTTTAAGTGGTACTGTATACGCTATAGGCGGGGACATTCAAAAAATAGGACCGAAAACATTTATGTGTACACCTGAAAATGTTGATATTGTTGGTGCAATTTCAGAGTTATTCGGTGAAGAAGAAGAAACAAATATAAAGAGGTGGTAATACGCCATGACAACAGTTTTAATGGTGTTAAGTTCTGCTATCGAGATTTACTCGTGGGCACTGATTATTTACATTCTCCTATCATGGTTTCCTGGTGCAAAGGAATCATCTTTTGGAGAGTTCTTGGCGCGAATTTGTGAACCGTATTTAGAACCATTCCGCAGATTTATTCCGCCGCTGGGTATGATTGATATTTCTCCACTCGTTGCGATTTTTGCGTTAAAACTTGCTAAAAGTGGTTTGTTCAGCTTGTTCGGCTATTTCTTATAGTAAGAGGTTAAATACATGAGCATTTACGAACATTTTAGGCCTGATGAAGAGGTCTTTGTAGATAAAGTGCTAGAGTGGAAGCGAACGGCGGAGTACCATCAAGTGAAATTAACAGATTTCCTTGATCCAAGACAGCAACAAATTGTTTCTATGGTAATTGGACAAGGAGATGTTGCTGTGCAATTTGGTGGTGCAACGCCTAATGCAGAGCGTAAAAGAGCACTCATTTATCCAGACTATCTAGAATTAAATGAAGAAGAATTTCAAGTAGAAGTATTAGAAATTGACTATCCTTCCAAGTTTTATACGCTAGAACATAGGCAAATATTAGGTACATTTATGTCTCTTGGTTTAACGAGAGAAAAATGTGGTGATATTTTGCTGCAAGAAAATCGTGCCCAAATTGTAGTTGCGAAAGAAATCGTATCGTACATTGAGATGAACTTACAAGCAATAGGAAAAGTAAAAGTCTCCTTATCAGCAGTACAAGGAGAACAAATTCTACAGATACATGAAACGTGGGGGGAGAAATCTGGAACGGTTTCTTCACTTCGTTTAGATGTTATGTTAGCTGAAATGTTACATTTATCTAGACAGAAAGTACAACCTTTCATTAAAAATGGTTTAGTAAAAGTTAATTGGAAAATAGTGGAACAAACTTCTTATGAATGTTATCCAGGAGACGTTTTCTCTGTTAGAGGATATGGCCGAAGTAAATTATTTTCTGTAGAAGGTAGAACAAAACGCGACAAATGGAGAATTTTGTATGGTATACTAAAATGATTGGTTTTTTAGAAGGAAATCCTCCTATTTTGTCGAAGAAAAGATATAATTGAAAGAGGAAATTTAGATAACTACTTGGAGGTGGCGTTGTGCCGTTAACACCATTAGATATTCATAACAAAGAATTTGGTCGCGGATTCCGTGGCTATGATGAAGATCAAGTAAATGAGTTTCTTGATCAAATTATCAAAGATTATGAATTGGTCATTCGTGAGAAAAAAGCTTTAGAAGAAAAAGTTGCGCAGTTAGAAGGGAAGTTAGATCATTTCTCTAATATTGAAGATACGTTAAACAAATCTATCGTTGTTGCGCAAGAAGCAGCGGAAGAAGTAAAACGTAATGCGCAAAAAGAAGCGAAATTAATTGTGCGTGAAGCTGAAAAGAATGCTGATCGTATTATTAACGAAGCATTAGTAAAATCAAGAAAAGTTGCTTTTGATATTGAAGAGTTAAAGAAACAAGCGAAAGTATTCCGAACTCGTTTCCGTATGTTATTAGAAACACAGCTTGAAATGTTAAACAACGATGATTGGGATAAACTAATTGAGTTAGAAGACGAAGTAGATGAACTGTTGAAAAAAGAAGAAACAGTGTAAGCTTGACGTTTTTCTCATTATTACATATAATTTTAAACAACATATTTATTAAGAAAAACGAAGATAGGGATAAGTACCTTTTCAAACCTTATATAGCGAACTGAGGACGGTGTAAGCTCAGGATAAGGAGATAGTGGGAATATCACCCTGGAGTTCCGCGCTGAACAAATAGAGTAAGCGTAGGCGTGTATTCGCGTTAAGAATATAAGAGGATTCTATACATATGTATATGATCTACTAGGGTGGTACCGCGGGAGACTTTCTCGTCCCTTTTTGGGATGAGAAAGTCTCTTTTTTATTCCGTTTTTTAAGTATTTCTTATATACATGTAAGGAGGAATTGAGCATGGAGTACAAAAATACATTACTGATGCCGAAAACAGAGTTCCCAATGCGTGGGAACTTACCAAAACGTGAGCCTGCAATGCAAGAAAAATGGGCTGAAATGAATATTTACGAAAAAGTACAAGAACATACAAAAGGTCGTCCTTTATTTGTATTGCATGATGGACCTCCATATGCGAATGGTGACATTCATATGGGACATGCATTAAATAAAGTATTAAAAGACTTTATTGTTCGTTATAAATCAATGACTGGTTTTAGTGCGCCATATGTTCCAGGATGGGATACGCACGGTTTACCAATTGAACAAGCTTTAACAAATAAAGGTGTAAAGCGTAAAGAAATGACAGTTGCTGAGTTCCGTAAGTTATGTGCAGAGTATGCATATGAACAAGTAGAACGTCAACGTGAACAATTTAAGCGTCTAGGTGTACGTGCAGATTGGGATAATCCATATATTACTTTAGAGCCCGCTTATGAAGCACAACAAATTAAAGTGTTTGGTGACATGGCGAAAAAAGGTTATATCTATAAAGGTCAAAAACCAGTTTACTGGTCTCCAACGAGTGAATCTGCTTTAGCAGAAGCTGAAATTGAATATCAAGATAAAAAATCAGCATCTATTTACGTAGCATTCCCTGTAAAAGATGGAAAGAACGTATTAGAAGGTGATGAAAAGTACATCATTTGGACAACAACACCTTGGACATTACCTGCAAACTTAGGTATTTCTGTTCACCCAGAGCTTGAATATAGCATTGTAAAAGTAAATGATGAGAAATATATCATTGCTTCTGAGCTGTTTGAGACAGTTGCAAAAACGTTAGAGTGGGAAAATGCTGAAGTTGTGAAAACAGTAAAAGGTAGCGAACTGGAGTACACAGTTGCAAAACATCCATTCTACGATCGTGATTCATTAGTAATGCTAGGAGATCACGTAACAACAGATGCAGGTACAGGTTGTGTTCATACAGCACCAGGACACGGGGAAGATGACTTCGTTGTTGGTAAAAAGTATGGATTAGAAGTACTTTGCCCAGTTGATGATAAAGGTGTATTAACAAATGAAGCACCTGGATTTGAAGGCTTATTCTATGATAAAGCTAACAAGCCAATTACAGAAAAATTAGAAGAAGTAGGCGCGTTACTGAAACTAACATTCATTACGCATTCATACCCACATGATTGGAGAACGAAAAAACCAATTATTTTCCGTGCGACAGCACAGTGGTTTGCATCTATTGAAGCATTCCGTAAAGAATTAATAGAAGCTGTAGCGGAAACAAAATGGGTACCAGCATGGGGAGAAACTCGTCTTCATAATATGGTTCGTGACCGTGGTGACTGGTGTATTTCTCGTCAGCGTGCATGGGGTGTGCCAATTCCGGTATTCTATGCTGAGAATGGCGATCCAATTATTACAGATGAAACAATTAACCATGTAGCAGATTTATTCCGTGAACACGGTTCTAACGTATGGTTTGAGCGTGAAGCGAAAGATCTATTACCAGAAGGATTTACACATCCAGGTAGCCCAAATGGCGAATTCCGTAAAGAAACAGACATCATGGATGTATGGTTCGATTCAGGTTCTTCTCACCAAGCTGTATTAGAAGAGCGCGAAGATTTACAGCGTCCAGCTGATTTATATTTAGAAGGATCTGACCAGTATCGTGGTTGGTTTAACTCTTCATTATCAACAGCAGTTGCTGTAACAGGTAAAGCTCCATATAAAGGCGTACTAAGCCACGGTTTCGTACTAGATGGTGAAGGACGTAAAATGAGTAAGTCGATTGGAAACATCGTCGTACCGAAGAAAATCATGGATCAATTAGGCGGAGACATCTTACGCTTATGGGTATCTTCTGTTGACTATCAATCTGACGTACGTATTTCAGATGATATTTTAAAACAAGTAGCAGAAGTGTATCGTAAAATCCGTAACACATTCCGTTTCTTATTAGGAAACTTAGACGACTTTAAGCCAAGTGAAAATGCAGTAGCTGTAGCTGAGCTTCGTGAAGTAGATCGTTACATGTTAGTGAAATTAAATGACTTAATTACAAAAGTTAAAGAAGCATATGAGACATACGATTTCGCTGCTGTGTATCATGCAATTCATAACTTCTGTACAATTGATTTAAGTTCATTCTACTTAGATTTTGCAAAAGATATTTTATACATTGAAGGTGCAAACCACGAAGATCGTCGTGCAATTCAAACTGTATTATATGATGTTCTTGTTGCGTTAACGAAACTTGTAACACCAATCTTACCGCATACAGCTGATGAAGTATGGCCATACATTCCAGGCGTAACAGAAGAAAGTGTACAATTAACTGATATGCCAGAAGCTGTACAATTAGATGACGCGGAAGCATTAAAAACAAAATGGGATGCATTTATGACATTACGTGATGACGTGTTAAAAGCACTAGAAGTAGCTCGTAATGAAAAAGTAATCGGTAAGTCATTAAATGCAAGCATTACGCTATATCCAACTGCAGAAATGAAAGCTATGTTAGAGTCTATTAGCGAAGACTTAAAGCAATTATTCATCGTTTCTGAGTATAAACTTGGTGGTATGATGGAAGAAGCGCCAGCAGATGCACCGAAGTATGAACATACAGCGGTTGTTGTTGCTCAAGCAACTGGTGAAACATGTGAACGTTGTTGGGTAGTTTCAGAAACAATTGGTAAAGATGCTGAACATGAAACATTATGTGAGCGTTGTGCAACAGTTGTGAAAGAAAACTATGTAAAATAATAAAAAACTGACTGCTATTTATGCAGTCAGTTTTTTATTTTGATGATATATCAAAATAACTTTCAGGCTCTTTCCTGTGAAGGAAAAATGTGTGTGAGGTAAGCAAATAAATTTCGGACACACTAACTGTACATTACAGCTAGGAGGAATGTACACGTGAATGAAATCTACATGGAAATAAAAGAAGAATTGCAATTGATGAGAAAAGAGTTGCAAGAGAGACTAGCTAAAGAAGTAATGCACAAATATGATGTCGAGTTCAGCCAAGAGCTTGGATATGAAATTAAGGAAGAGATAAAGAAAAAATTGCTATTACATGATATAAAAGAGGATTTAAAGGATGTAGAACGTGCATTATTTAAAATGGAAATAGACATGTACGGTATTTGTGAAGAGACCGGGAGATTAATTTCGACAAAGCAAATGAAAACAATGCCGACTGCCCGAACAATTCATGAATTTTTCTATGAAAAGGTAAATGTATGAATACGCACAACGATATTATATTACCTTTTTTTAATTTATTTTATTCTTCTATAAAGGTTCATTGTGAAAAGGTAGCAGCTATGCTAAAATTTTGAGGTACACTGTCTTTGTGGGGGAAATGAAAATGATATATTATGTAATAGCGTTATTTGTCATTGCTATCGATCAAATATCGAAGTGGTTAATTGTAAAGAACATGGAATTGGGTACGAGTATTCCAATTATCGACAATGTATTATACATAACATCACATCGAAATAGAGGCGCTGCCTGGGGTATTTTAGAAAATAAAATGTGGTTCTTCTACATTATTACAGTTGTTTTTGTAGTGTTTATCGTATTTTATATGAAAAAGTATGCGAAAACAGACAAGCTTCTAGGTATTTCGTTAGGCCTAATTTTAGGCGGGGCAATTGGTAACTTTATTGATCGTGTATTTAGACAAGAAGTAGTGGATTTCATTCACGTGTATATTTTCTCGTACAACTATCCAGTATTCAATATAGCTGATTCAGCGTTATGTATTGGTGTTGTATTAATTATTATTCAAACATTATTAGAAGGCAAGAAAGCGAAGGAGTAATTGAATGAGTGAAGTAGTACAAGTAACAGTTGTAGAAGAGCAAAAAAATGAGCGAATTGATAAATTCGTTGCAGGAATAAATAACGAATGGTCACGTTCACAAGTACAGCAATGGATTAAAGATGATGTTGTGACAGTAAACGGGAAAGCAGTAAAAGTGAATTATAAAGTAAAAGAAGAAGATGAAATTACAGTAACGATTCCTGATCCAGAAGCGTTAGATATTCAACCAGAAGATATGAATTTAGAAATTTATTATGAAGATGCAGATGTGCTTGTTGTAAATAAACCACGTGGTATGGTTGTACATCCAGCGCCAGGACATACAAGTGGTACGCTTGTAAACGGCCTTATGCACCATTGTACAGATTTATCAGGTATCAACGGTGTAATGCGTCCAGGTATTGTGCATCGTATTGATAAAGATACATCTGGATTATTAATGGTTGCTAAGAATGATATGGCGCATGAATCACTTGTAAATCAACTTGTAGCAAAAACAGTAACAAGACGTTACAAAGCAATTGTGCACGGTGTTATCCCGCATGATAAGGGGACTATCGATGCACCAATTGGTCGTGATAAGAAAGAGCGTCAAAGTATGACAGTTGATGAAAATGGTAAAAACGCTGTTACTCACTTCCAAGTGTTAGAACGCTTTAAAGACTTTACACTTGTAGAATGTCGCTTAGAAACGGGACGTACGCACCAAATTCGTGTTCATATGAAATATATTGGCTATCCACTTGCAGGAGATCCGAAGTATGGTCCCAAGAAAACGTTAGATATGAATGGACAAGCACTTCATGCAGGTATTTTAGGCTTTGATCATCCTCGTACTGGTGAATATATTCAGTTTGAGGCACCGATTCCAGAAGTATTTGAAGAAGCATTAAATATTTTACGGAAATAGTATTGACAAATCACAAGAAAACTGAGATACTGACAACAGTTAAATAATGATCCTTTAACACAGCCCCGTGAGGTTGAGAAGGTAACGGTTTGAAATACTGAGGGTATGCTGTACCCTTTTTTCAAAAGTCCTCTCGCACACGCTGAGAGGACTTTTTTTATACCATTACTCTCACGCAAGAAAAAAAGCTTGGAGGTGTAGAGCATGCAAGAGAAAGCTGTCGTTTTAGATGACCAAATGATTCGCCGTGCTTTAACACGAATTAGTCATGAAATCGTGGAACGAAATAAAGGTGTCGATAATTGTGTTCTTGTCGGAATTAAAACTCGTGGAATTTTTATTGCACAACGTTTGGCAGAACGAATTGGTCAAATTGAAGGAAAAGAAATGGAAGTTGGAGAGTTAGACATTACGTTATATCGTGATGATTTAACACTGCAATCCAAAAATAAAGAACCACTTGTAAAAGGTTCTGATATCCCTGTAGATATTACGAAGAAAAAAGTTATCCTTGTGGATGACGTGTTATATACAGGAAGAACAGTTCGAGCAGCAATGGATGCTCTTATGGATTTAGGTAGACCATCTCAAATCCAACTGGCGGTTCTTGTTGATAGAGGTCATCGTGAACTACCAATTCGCGCTGATTATGTAGGAAAGAACATCCCAACATCAAGTGAAGAGCGTATCGAAGTTGATTTGCAAGAGACAGATCAACAAGATCGAGTAAGCATATACGATAAGTAAAGCCCTTTTAAATGTAGTCCTGTGAGGCTGCCAAAGGGTCTTGGCTTTCATATGTCAAATTTGGCATACGAAAGTGTAGGACTCTTTGTGCACAGGCACAAAGAGTTTTTTTATTGCAAAGATTTAAACTGAAGGAGGATGTAACAATGGAACAAAAGCCAGTGTTAGACGTTAATGAAGTACCGAAACCGGGAAAATGGTTATTTTTGAGTATACAACATTTGTTCGCGATGTTTGGATCAACAGTGCTTGTTCCGTTTTTAACAGGATTGAATCCATCAGTAGCATTAATATCAAGTGGATTAGGAACGTTAGCGTTTCTTCTTATAACGAAAGGTCAAGTACCTGCCTATCTAGGATCATCATTCGCCTTTATCGCACCGATTATAACAGCGAAAACGGCAGGTGGACCGGGAGCAGCAATGCTTGGTGGTTTGCTAGCAGGGCTTGTGTACATCTTAATCTCACTCGGAATTAAGAAATCAGGATCAGAGTGGATTATGAAATTACTTCCGCCAATCGTAGTTGGACCGGTAGTAATGGTAATCGGTTTAGCGTTAGCACATACAGCAGTTAATATGGCGATGAACGGTGCGGATGGCAAATATAGCTTTATACACTTTTCAGTAGCATTAGTAACATTAGCAATTACAATTATATGCTCGATATTCGGAAGAGGATTTTTCAGTATCATACCAGTGTTACTTGGCATTATCGGCGGATATATCTTCGCTTACTTCCAAGGGCTAGTAGACTTAAAGCCGGTAGCTGAGGCAAAATGGTTTGTTGTACCAGATTTCACAGTACCATTTGTCACATACACACCAGAGTTTTCATGGAAGATTGTACTCTTGATGGTACCAGTTGCACTAGTAACAATATCAGAACATATCGGACATCAAATTGTACTTGGAAATGTTATTAAAAGAGATTTAATTGAAAAACCAGGTTTACACCGTTCGATCTTCGGTGACGGAGTAGCAACATTAATCGCATCACTAATCGGCGGGCCACCGAATACAACGTATGGTGAAAACATCGGTGTGCTAGCAATTACGAGAGCATACAGTGTATACTTATTCATCGGTTCAGCAGTATTCGCAATCATGTTCGGATTTATCGGTAAGATTTCTGCGCTGATTCATTCGATCCCAACACCAGTTATGGGTGGGGTATCAATCTTACTATTCGGTGTAATTGCATCAAGCGGATTACGCATGATGGTAGATGATAAAACAGATTTAAGTGACAAACGAAACTTAATGATTGCATCAGTAATACTAGTAATCGGTATTGGTGGAGCGGTACTTCACGTAGGAGAATCGTTCCAAGTAGAAGGAATGGCACTAGCAGCAATTGTAGGTGTACTGTTAAATCTACTACTACCGGAAACGAAACAAATAAAACAACCTAAGCAGATTGCTTCATAATAATAACCTTTTAATTCAGTCCTGTGAGACAGAAAAGGGTGGCTTCTTCCTTGCACCCTAGTCTTACATGACTAGGGTATTTTTATACAAATGTTGTTATAAAAATACAAAAGTGGTAACATAAAAATCAGAAAGATGAGGGATGACGATGAGCCATTTGTTAACGATGAGTGAATTATCGGAAGTAGAAATTTCAGAAATCCTAAAAGACGCAGAAGATTTCGCGAATGGAAAAGAGAGCAAAACGACAGAGCAAACTTTTGTTGCGAACTTGTTCTTTGAGAATAGTACGAGAACGAGATTTAGCTTTGAAGTTGCTGAGAAGAGATTAGGACTAGATGTTTTAAACTTTTCAGCGGATGCATCTAGCGTACAAAAAGGAGAAACTCTATACGATACGATAAGAACACTAGAATCAATCGGAACAAAAGCGGTGATCGTCCGCCATGAGCAAGATCGCTACTTCGATGAACTAAAAGATCAGGTAAATATCCCAATCTTAAACGCTGGAGATGGATGTGGAAACCACCCAACGCAGTGCCTACTCGATCTTCTTACAATTAAACAAGAGTTTGGAAGATTTGAAGGATTAAAGATTGCGATAGTAGGAGATGTTCGTCATAGCCGAGTAGCACGTTCTAATGCAGAAGCATTAACGAAACTGGGTGCAACAATTTACTTTGCAAGTCCAGAAGAGTGGAAAGATGAAGACAGCACATTTGGAACATACAAACCATTGGATGAACTTGTTCCAGAAGTGGATGTAATGATGTTACTTCGTGTACAACATGAGCGTCATGATCATTATGAAACAGACATTATGAAAGAGTATCATGAGAGACACGGATTAACAGTGGAAAGAGAAAAGCGTATGAAAGAAGGAAGCATTATTATGCATCCAGCTCCTGTAAACCGTGATGTTGAAGTTGCAAGTGAACTTGTTGAGTGTGAGCGTTCACGCATATTTAAACAAATGGAAAATGGAGTTTACGTAAGAATGGCTGTACTAAAACGCGCCTTACCAAATGTATTAGGAGGAATGAAACATGAATTACTTGTTTAAAAATGGTCGTTATATGAATGAAGAAGGAAAAATCGTAGCAACAGATCTTCTCGTACAAGACGGTAAAATCGCTAAGGTAGCAGAAAATATTACGGCAGATAATGCTGAAGTAATCGAAGTGAACGGAAATTTAATCGCACCTGGATTAGTAGATGTACACGTACATCTTCGTGAACCAGGTGGTGAACATAAAGAAACAATTGAAACAGGTACACTAGCAGCGGCAAAAGGTGGATTCACTACAATTTGCTCAATGCCAAATACACGCCCAGTACCAGATTGCAGAGAACATATGGAAGACCTGCAAAAACGTATTAAAGAAAAAGCGCATGTCAACGTACTACCATACGGAGCAATTACAGTACGTCAAGCTGGTTCTGAAATGACAGATTTCGAAACATTAAAAGAACTTGGAGCATTTGCTTTCACAGATGACGGCGTAGGCGTACAAGATGCTAGCATGATGTTAGCGGCTATGAAACGTGCAGCGAAATTAAATATGGCAGTAGTTGCGCACTGTGAAGAGAATACGCTTATTAATAAAGGTTGTGTACATGAAGGGAAGTTTTCTGAGAAACACGGATTAAACGGTATCCCATCAGTATGTGAATCTGTACATATTGCAAGGGATATACTGCTTGCTGAAGCAGCAGATTGTCACTATCACGTATGTCACGTAAGTACAAAAGGTTCTGTACGTGTAATCCGTGATGCGAAACGAGCTGGAATTAAAGTAACAGCAGAAGTAACACCACATCACCTAGTGTTATGTGAAGATGATATCCCATCAGTTGATCCTAACTTTAAAATGAACCCACCGCTTCGTGGAAAAGAAGACCATGCAGCATTAATTGAAGGATTACTAGATGGAACGATCGATATGATCGCAACTGACCATGCACCGCATACAGCGGAAGAGAAAGCACAAGGAATTGAAAGAGCGCCATTCGGAATTACTGGTTTTGAAACAGCATTCCCACTTCTATACACAAACCTTGTGAAAAAAGGAATTATTACATTAGAGCAGTTAATTCAATTCTTAACAGAAAAGCCAGCTGATACATTCGGCTTAGAAGCAGGTCGCCTGAAAGAAGGTAGAACAGCTGATATTACAATCATTGATTTAGAACAAGAAGAAGAGATTGACCCAACAACATTCTTATCAAAAGGAAAAAATACACCATTCGCAGGTTGGAAATGCCAAGGATGGCCGGTAATGACAATCGTTGGTGGTAAGATCGCATGGCAAAAGGAGAGTGCATTAGTATGAAAAGACAACTTATCTTAGAAGATGGAACAGTATTAATTGGAAAAGGTTTCGGAGGCGAAATTGAAAAGTCAGGTGAGGTTGTATTTACAACAGGAATGACTGGATATCAAGAAACATTATCTGATCCATCATATTGCGGTCAAATCGTAACATTCACGTACCCATTAATCGGAAACTACGGCATTAACCGTGACGATTTTGAATCGATTCACCCATCTGTAAATGGCTTAATCGTAAACGAAATTTGTGATCACCCATCAAACTTCCGTAATGAAATTTCGTTAAATGATTACTTAAAAGAAAGAAATATCCCAGGGTTAGCAGGAATTGATACAAGAAAATTAACGAGAAAAATTCGTCAATACGGTACATTACGTGGACGTCTATGTAACATGGATGCAGATGTAGAATACATCGTGAGCCAATTAAAAGCGACAGTATTTACAGATCACGTGAAACGCGTATCAACGAAAGATCCATACCCAAGCCCAGGCCGTGGACACCGAGTTGTACTTGTAGACTTCGGAATGAAACATGGTATTTTACGAGAATTAAACAAACGTGACTGTGATGTAATTGTAGTACCTTACAATACAACAGCAGAAGAAATTTTACGCCTTAGCCCAGATGGAATTATGTTAAGTAACGGACCTGGAGATCCGAAAGATGTACCAGAAGCAATTGAAATGTTAAAAGACATTATCGGTAAAGTTCCTTTATTCGGAATTTGCTTAGGACATCAACTATTCGCTCTAGCATCTGGTGCGAATACAAGTAAGTTAAAATTCGGTCACCGTGGTTTAAACCATCCAGTAAAACATCTTGCAACTGGAAAAGTAGCAATTACATCTCAAAATCATGGTTACGCAGTAGAAGAAGAATCAGTTAAAAATACAGAACTTGAAATTACACATGTCGCTTTAAATGATGGAACAGTAGAAGGTCTTCGTCATACGAAGTTCCCAGCATTTACAGTGCAATACCATCCAGAAGCTTCAGCAGGACCAGAAGATGCAAATGATTTATTCGAAGATTTCTTAGAAATGATTGAAAACTTCAAGAAAGAAGGGGAAGAGTTATGCCAAAACGCCTAGACATTAACACAATTTTAGTAATCGGATCAGGACCAATTGTAATTGGGCAAGCAGCAGAGTTTGACTACTCTGGTACACAAGCTTGTCAATCTCTTAGAGAAGAAGGTTACAAAGTAATCCTTGTTAACTCTAACCCAGCAACAATTATGACAGATACTGCAACAGCAGATAAAGTATATATAGAACCATTAACACTAGAATTCGTAAGCCGTATCATTCGTAAAGAACGTCCAGATGCAATCTTACCAACATTAGGTGGTCAAACAGGTTTAAACATGGCTGTTGAACTTGCGAAATCAGGCATACTTGAAGAGTGTGGAGTTGAAATTTTAGGAACGAAATTATCAGCAATTGAGCAAGCGGAGGATCGTGATTTATTCCGTACATTAATGCAGGAATTAAATGAACCAATTCCATCTAGTACCATCATTCATACGCTAGAAGAAGCACATGAATTTGTAAAAGAAATTGGATATCCAGTTATTGTTCGCCCAGCATTTACAATGGGGGGAACAGGTGGCGGAATCTGTAGTAATGAAGAAGAACTAATTGAAATCGTATCAGGTGGATTAAAACATAGTCCAGTAACACAATGTTTATTAGAAAAGAGCATTGCTGGTTGTAAGGAAATTGAATATGAAGTAATGCGTGATTCAAATGATAACGCGATTGTAGTATGTAATATGGAAAATATCGATCCAGTTGGAGTTCACACAGGTGATTCTATCGTAGTAGCACCGAGCCAAACATTAAGTGACCGTGAATATCAAATGTTACGAAACACTTCATTACGAATTATTCGTGCATTAGGAATTGAAGGTGGATGTAACGTTCAGCTTGCACTTGATCCACATAGCTTCCAATACTATGTAATCGAAGTAAACCCGCGTGTAAGTCGTTCATCTGCACTAGCATCTAAAGCAACTGGATATCCAATTGCGAAGCTAGCGGCAAAAATTGCAGTCGGTCTAACATTAGATGAAATTATAAATCCAGTAACACAAAAAACATACGCTTGCTTCGAGCCAGCATTAGACTATGTCGTTTCAAAAATTCCGCGCTGGCCATTTGATAAGTTTGAATCAGCAAACAGAACACTGGGTACACAAATGAAGGCAACTGGTGAAGTTATGTCAATCGGACGTAACTTAGAGCAATCATTATTAAAAGCGGTTCGTTCTTTAGAACTTGGCGTTTATCACTTAGAGTTAGAGCATTTAAAAGAACTTGATAAAGAAACAATGAAAAAACGCATTATAAAAGCTGATGATGAGCGACTGTTTATTGTAGCAGAAGCAATTCGTCAAGGTGTAACGAAAGAAGAAATCAACGAATGGTGTGAAATGGACTTCTTCTTCTTACAAAAAGTTGAAAACATCGTAAATATGGAACGTGAAGTAAAAGCGAATGTAGGAAATATGGAAGTACTACAAACTGCGAAAGAAATGGGCTTCAGCGATCACTACGTTGCAGCAGCTTGGAATAAAACAGAGCGTGAAATTTACGATATGCGTAAAGAAAGCAATATAACTCCTGTTTATAAAATGGTAGATACTTGTGCGGCAGAGTTTGAATCTGCAACACCATACTACTACAGCACATATGGTGACGAGAATGAATCGGTTAGAACAGATCGTAAGAGTGTAGTAGTTCTAGGATCTGGTCCAATCCGTATCGGTCAAGGTGTTGAGTTTGACTACGCAACTGTTCACTCTGTATGGGCAATTAAAGAAGCTGGATATGAGGCAATCATTGTTAATAACAATCCAGAAACAGTTTCAACAGACTTCAGTATTTCTGACAAATTATACTTTGAACCATTAACAATTGAAGATGTAATGCACATTATCGATTTAGAAAAGCCAGAAGGTGTTATCGTTCAGTTCGGTGGACAAACGGCAATTAACTTAGCGGCGAAATTAGAAGAACACGGTGTGAAAATTTTAGGAACATCACTTGAAGATTTAGACCGCGCAGAAGATCGTGATAAGTTTGAAGCAGCTCTAACACAGCTTGGTATCCCGCAACCAGTTGGTAAAACAGCAACAACTGTAGAACAAGCGGTAGCAATCGCTGAAGAAATTGGTTATCCAGTATTAGTAAGACCGTCTTACGTACTAGGTGGACGTGCGATGGAAATCGTATATCGGCAAGAAGAATTACTGCACTACATGAAAAATGCAGTTAAAGTTCATGCAGAGCATCCGGTATTAATTGACCGTTACATGGTTGGTAAAGAAATTGAAGTAGATGCAATTTCAGACGGTGAGAATGTATTCATTCCAGGTATTATGGAACATATTGAACGCGCTGGAGTTCACTCTGGTGACTCAATTGGAGTATACCCACCACAAAGCTTATCTGAAAAACTAAAAGAACAAATCATTGAACATACAATTGCACTTGGAAAAGGTTTAAACATTGTTGGATTACTAAATATCCAGTTCGTAGTATTCAAAGATCAAGTGTACGTAATTGAAGTAAACCCACGTGCGAGTCGTACAGTACCGTTCTTAAGTAAAATTACGGGCGTACCGATGGCGAATGTTGCAACGAAAGTTATTTTAGGTCAAGACTTAGTAGAGCAAGGATACGGAACTGGTTATCACCCAGAAGAGAAAGAAGTATATGTAAAAGCGCCGGTATTCTCGTTTGCGAAACTACGCTCAGTTGATACAACATTAGGACCTGAAATGAAGTCAACAGGGGAAGTAATGGGTAAAGACTTAACGCTTGAAAAAGCATTATACAAAGGATTAGTTGCTTCTGGAATTAACATCCCAACGCACGGATCAGTAATCATCACAGTAGCGGATAAAGATAAAGAAGAGGCAATGGAAATTGCAAAACGTTTCCACGAAATCGGTTATAACTTATTAGCAACAGCTGGAACAGCACAATCGTTAGCAGAGCAAAATATTCCAGTGCAAGTGGTAAACAAAATTGATTCTGAAGACTATAACTTACTTGATATTATCCGTCAAGGAAAAGCACAGTTTGTAATCAATACATTAACAAAAGGCAAACAACCAGCGCGTGATGGTTTCCGCATTCGCCGTGAATCAGTAGAAAATGGTGTGGCTTGCTTAACATCACTTGATACAACGAGAGCAATCTTACGAGTATTGGAATCTATGACATTCTCAGCTCATTCAATGAAAGAAATTACGCAAACAAAGCGTCACGAGGTGGTACATGCATGATGCAAAAGCAAAATATGATTGTCGTTAACCAAAAAGAAATCGCAAAAAACATTTACGAATTAGTGCTTCAAGGAACGTTAGTACAGCAAATGAACGAACCAGGGCAGTTTGTACACATTAAGGTAGCAGAGGGCATTGCGCCCCTTCTGCGCCGCCCAATTAGTATTTGTAATGTAGATCAAGAGAAGAACGAATTTACAATGCTATATCGTGCCGAAGGACAAGGGACAAAAACATTAGCAACTAGAAAACAAGGTGAAATGATAGATGTACTAGGACCATTAGGACACGGTTTTCCTGTAGAAGAAGCAGAAGCTGGTCAAACAGCTTTACTAGTAGGCGGGGGAATTGGTGTACCACCACTTTATGAATTATCACAGCGCCTCGTTGCAAAGGGTGTACGTGTGATTCACATCTTAGGTTTTCAAACGAAAGATGTTGTTTTCTATGAAGAAAAATTTGCAGAACTTGGTGATACGTACGTTGCGACAGTAGACGGTACACACGGTACAAAAGGATTTGTCACAGATGTAATTGATAATTACGGAATCGAATTTGACATTCTTTATTCATGTGGCCCGTTAGCGATGCTTCGTGCATTAGAAGGACGTTACAAAGAGAAAAAAGCATATATTTCATTAGAAGAGCGTATGGGCTGTGGTATTGGAGCTTGTTTCGCATGTGTATGCCACTTACAAGAAGATCCAAGTGGACATTCTTACAAGAAGGTGTGTAGCGACGGACCAGTATTTCCAATCGGGGAGGTTGTACTATGAACAGATTGCAAGTTGAATTACCAGGATTATCATTAAAAAATCCAATTATACCGGCATCTGGATGCTTTGGATTTGGTCGTGAATATGCACAGTTTTACGATTTAAGTGTACTAGGATCAATCATGATTAAAGCGACGACAGAACAACCACGTTATGGAAATCCAACGCCTCGTGTTGCTGAAACACCAGGCGGCATGTTAAATGCAATCGGACTTCAAAACCCGGGATTAGACAAAGTAATGAATTCGGAATTACCATGGTTAGAACAATTTGACCTTCCAATTATTGCGAACGTTGCAGGCTCACAGGCTGAGGATTACGTAGCGGTTGCGAAGGAAATTTCTAAAGCGCCTAATGTCCATGCACTAGAATTAAATATTTCTTGTCCAAACGTAAAAACAGGTGGTATCGCCTTTGGTACAAATCCTGAAATTGCTGCTGATTTAACGAAGCGAGTAAAAGAGGTTTCTGAAGTACCTGTATACGTGAAATTGTCACCGAACGTGGCAAACATAGTGGAAATTGCAAAAGCGATTGAAAATGCAGGTGCAGATGGTTTAACGATGATTAATACATTGCTTGGTATGCGTCTAGATTTAAAAACAGCTAAACCAATTTTAGCAAACCGTACAGGCGGATTATCAGGTCCTGCGATTAAGCCAGTAGCAATTCGCATGGTACATGAAGTAAGCCAAGCGGTTAACATTCCAATTATCGGAATGGGCGGTATTGAAACAGCGGAAGATGTAATTGAATTCTTCTACGCTGGCGCAAGCGCAGTTGCAGTAGGTACAGCGAACTTTATCGATCCGTTCGTATGTCCGACAATTATTGAAGAGTTACCAGCATTACTAGATGAATTAGGATTTGATCATATTTCGGAATGTCAAGGAAGGAGCTGGAAGCAAACATGTCACAGTCGTTAATCGTTGCACTAGATTTTCCAGGGAAACAAGAAGTAGAACAATTCTTACACCACTTTGAAGGGGAAGAGTTATTTGTCAAAGTAGGTATGGAGTTATTTTACAAAGAAGGCCCTGCAATTATTACGTACTTAAAAGAAAAAGGACATAAGATTTTCCTAGATTTAAAACTTCATGATATTCCGAATACAGTAAAAAGCGCTATGCGTAGCCTAGCTAGTCTAGATGTTGATATGGTAAATGTTCATGCTGCTGGGGGAAGTAGCATGATGAAAGCTGCGATTGAGGGATTAGAGGAAGGTAAGCAAGAAGGAAAAGAGAGACCGATTTGTATTGCAGTTACACAACTAACAAGCACTTCGGAAGCTATGATGAAAAAAGAGATTGGCATTGAGAAAACGTTAGAAGAAGCGGTTGCTCATTATGCAAAATTAACGAAAGACAGTGGACTTGATGGCGTTGTTTGTTCAACACTTGAAGTTCCAAAATTACGTGAAGTATGCGGAAATGAATTTGTAACAGTAACACCGGGGATTCGTCTTGCAAGTGATGATGTTAATGACCAAGTGCGCGTAGCAACACCGAAACGTGCAAGGGAACTTGGCTCAAGCTACATCGTAGTTGGACGCAGTATTACGAAAGCAGAAAATCCGCTTGAAGCGTATAAAACAGTAAAACAACAGTGGGAAGGTGTAACAGTATGAAAAAAGAAATCGCATCGCATTTATTAGAAATTGGAGCAGTATTTTTACAACCGAATGATCCATTCACTTGGTCTTCAGGTATGAAATCACCAATTTATTGTGATAACCGTTTAACTTTATCTTATCCAAAAGTACGTCAAGCGATTGCAGCTGGATTAGAAGAGTTAATTAAAGAGCACTTCTCAACTGTAGAAGTTATTGCAGGAACAGCAACTGCTGGTATTGCGCACGCTGCATGGGTAAGCGGTCGTATGGATTTACCAATGTGCTACGTACGTAGTAAAGCAAAAGGTCACGGTAAAGGGAACCAAATTGAAGGAAAAGCTGAAAAAGGTCAAAAAGTAGTAGTAGTAGAAGACTTAATTTCAACTGGTGGTAGTGCAATTACGTGTGTAGAAGCACTTCGCGAAGCTGGCTGTGAAGTATTAGGAATCGTATCAATCTTCACATACGAGCTAGAGTCAGGAAAAGAAAAATTAGAAGCAGCTAACGTAGCATCATATTCTTTAAGTGATTACAGTGCATTAACTGAAGTTGCAGCAGAAAAAGGTATGATCGGACAAGCTGAAACGAAAAAATTACAAGAGTGGCGTAAAAATCCAGCTGACGAAGCTTGGATCACAGCGTAACATAAAAAAAGACGACTGCGGGGGAACGCAGTCGTCTTTTTTATCATTGTTAAAAATTCAAGTAAAGTCCTATCGATATCAAAGAAAATTCATATTATAATCTTTCTACTAAAAACTACTTAGCGCTTTCTGCAAGCTCATATCCTCTTACAAACAATAGAGTCATATAAGAAACAATAAATGAGAAGATGCTGTACATGCCAACCCAAAAGAAGAATTTTGGAGTGAAGGCGATAACACCTATTATTAAAAAACTAGCAAACGTTACAATCGGCATTACGTAATACGTTTTCGTCTTGCGTGTTCCAATAACAGAAACGATAAAGATAAGTAATGGACAAATTAATAAGACGAAAATCAATTCATTCATAGTTATGTCCCCTTTTCTAATGGAAGTAATCTGTTCCTCGTAAACGTTTTTTAAATAAATATTCTCTTAATATAACTTCGCTAACATGTAGATAATCCCTTTAGAAAGTCACTGGATTTCATAATAAAAAGCGTAAGCAAGAGAAAACTTGCTTACGCTATAGAATAAACATCGCAACGATCGTGGTGACAATTAAGCCAATCACAACTGGTAAAAAGTTTCGGCGTGCGAGTTCAAATGGATCCACTTTACAAATGGCAGCGGCAGGAATAAGCGCCCAAGGAATTAAAGTCCCGCCTCCGGTCCATATGGCAGCAATTTGACCGAGTGCTGTTAATGTAGCTGTTCCATGCCCAAGTGCTGTTCCGAAAAGATTGGCAATTGAACCAGCAAGTGATATACCAGAAAAGCCAGATCCATCTAATCCTGTTATGACACCAACGATAGTTAATGTTCCCGCCGATACGTATTGATTTAAAGGAACAGTTTGAGATAAGGCAATCCCTAAGTCGTTAATGATTCCATGTGAACCTTTCGGTAAATAGTCTCCGATAATTTTCACAAAACCGCTATCTCCTAAATAAAAGAGTGCAGCAATTGGAATAACTGGACCAAAGATTTTAAATCCAAATTGGAGCCCTTCTATAAAATAATCGGTTGTTTTATTTAGTCCATTACCTTTGTAGGCGATGAGGGAAATGATGATAATCATAATAACAGTCGTTCCGCCGATAAGTGCTGTTGCATCGCTTCCTTGTAGTTTAAATTGAATCATGCAAAGGATATCGATGATATATACGATAGGGATACATATAGCGAGCCATTTCTTTATGCGAGGAGATAATAACATAGTAGTTTTAGATGGTTCCGTTGATGCAGGGGAGTCTTGCAACGATAATCCTGTATCAAATTCTTTTCGTAAGAAGAAAAAAGCGACAGAAGTTGTAACAACGCCCATCACGATAACGAGGGGAACACTGGCAGAAACGACGCTGGAAACAGGAAGACCAGCCGCGTCTGCAGTTAATTTCGGTGCACCTTGAATAACGAAGTCGCCAGATAAGGCGATGCCGTGTCCGAATAAGTTCATAGCAATGGCAACCCCAATTGGAGGAAGACCGACGCGTACAGCGACGGGGAATAAAATAGCTCCCATTAAGGCGACAGCTGGAGAAGGCCAAAAAAAGAAAGAAATTGTCATCATTAAAAGGCCGATGATCCAGTAGGCAAGTGCAGGGGTACGAATCATCTTTGTAAATGGTGAAATCATCGTATCATTTATGCCAGTATGAACGAGTAGATTGCTCATTGATACGATAATAGAGATAATTAATATAGTTGGTAATAGCTCAGTAATAGCGTAAATGAAACTTTGAAAAATACCGCTAACGGCAAGAGGGATAGAACTTGTAGCAGTTAATGCTAATAAAAAGATAAAAACGATACAAATAATCGTCGTATCTTTCCGGAGAATAAAAAAGGTAATAATAGTGAGTAAGCAAATAACATAGAGAGCGTGTAATAGCGTTAATTCAACTCCCATAACATTCACATCCTTAGGCATTCGTGTAGTTTATTGTATGAAAGCAGTGAAAGTATGTGAGTATAGGAAAAGAAAAAAAGTGAAATTTCATGTACTGTAATGGTAAGAATAAAAAATGGATGATGCAATACAATTAATCCTAAAAATGGAATTAGAGGAGGGCGTATGTGCAAAAAAATTGGTTTTTGGGGATTTATTATTTCTTGTAGTCTATTAATCATTTTAAATCTATTTACAAACAATGAATGGATAAGTATCACCCCTCTTTTTGAGTTTGTTTTTATACTGTTATACCGATGGGATGACATGAAACAACATAGTAAGAAAAGCATTGGAATTATGATAGGTATCATTGTTGTTTGCTCATTTTTCATAGGGTTTATTTTAATAGAAGGACAGAAACAGATGGAGAAAATGTCTATTTTTCAAGAATGGATGTTTTCTGCAAAAGGTCTTTATATTGTAATTGTAGTTGTTATTTTTCTTAGGTTCACGATAAGAATATGGAGTTACATATTAAAGAGAGGATAGAATGGAGGTAGTAAGAATGAGAGAAAAAATAGGATATTATGGTGTGCTCGTTTGTTTACTATTATCAGTTATTTCAGGGCAATTTTTAAAAAGTGAATGGGTACCAGTTATATTATGTATAGGAGTATTGATTTTTGCACCTATGTATCGCTGGAATGAATGGAAAGCATATAGTCGAAAAAAGAAAATGGTTTTCAGCATCGAATTTGTCATTATAATCAGCACAATTCCGTTTTTGTTATGGAAAGGAAATGAGATAATAGATGGAATTGTAATGTTTCAAGGGTGGTTGTTTATTGCGAAAATGCTATATTTAATATGCATTTTAATGTTGATAGTGGTAGTCACTAAAATAATAAACGAAAAGCTATTCGTTAATGAATAAAAGAAAATGCCACCTTATTCGGTGGCATTTCCTCATTTTACTGCATGAGCTTTTTGCATCTTTTTAATTAAACGAATTTGTCCACGATGATTGATTTCATCTTCAAAAACGTGAAACCACTTAAAATAGTTATTTGCTGGTTTGTCATACCAAAAGTCTGTCGTTTTAAATAACCATTCATCAGGTAACGATTGAAAAGTCTCGATTGTTTTGGAACGTACTTCTTGTAATGTATTTATGTAAAATTCTATAGCGTTTCCTTTTATTTTCTCACGTCCAAGATCGCCTAATTCAATGCCAGGTAACCAGCGTTCTAATTCAGCCTCCGTTGGTTCACGGTCTTCAAAAGTATGAATCTGGTAGTAAAATTCAATAGCAGCCATATGATACAATAACATGCCAATTGAATTTGCTTCCTTATCATATAAATAATCAAGTTCTTCAATTGTTAAACTTTCCACTGCTTGCATTGTTGTATAGCGAGCGTAATTCATCATGGAAACAAGCTTTGAAAATTCTACATGTAAACCCTCCAATTTATCAATTACAAAATTCAATTAAAATTCCCCCTCTTTAAATGAATACTCCAGAGAAGGAATTCTATGTGCAAAAAAAAGTTTTGTTTAAACCTTCATAATATTAACAAGGGATTACAATTAGTTCTCTATTTGATTTTGTAATAACGTCATAACCACCTTTGGTGATGACAATATCATCTTCAATTCTACAACCGCCCCAGTTCGGTATGTAAATGCCCGGCTCAACTGTAACAACCATACCTTCTTGTAAAGTTGTCTTGCTTTCTTAGGATAGGCGAAGTGGTTCATGTATTTCTAACCCAAGACCGTGCCCGGTAGAGTGTCCAAAGTATTGACCGTATCCATGTTCTGTAATGTAATTCCTCGTTATATCATCGATACTTTTCGCAGTTTCTCCAGGCTTAATTGCTTCAGTCCCACGCTTTAACGCTTCTCGTACAACATTGTATATTTTTTGGAATTCTTCCGATGGTTCCCCGATTGCTACGGTACGTGTTATATCGGAACAATATCCGTCGTAAAGTGCACCGAAGTCTAATGTAACGATATCGCCTCGTTCGATTATTTTATTTGATGCAACTCCACGGGGAAGTGAAGAACGAACGCCTGAGGCTACAATGATTTGGAATGAAGAAGATGTAGCCCCTTTTTTTCGCATGAAAAATTCTAACTCATCTCGAACGTCAGTCTCGCTTATTCCAGGCTTTAGAAATGTAACAATATGGTGAAATACTTCGTCAGCGATTGTAGCTGCGATTTTCATTGTTTCTATTTCAGATGTGTCTTTAATAAGTCGAATATCTTCAATGATCTCACACACTGGAACCATTTCTGTATGTATATATTTTTGTAGTTTCTTAAATTGTTGCAAAGTCATATTATTGTCTTCTATACCAAGTTTTTGAATGTTTAATTTTGATACTTGATTTGCAACTTCTTCTTCTAAATTTCCTTTATGCATAATAATTTCTGCTGCTTTTATTTCCGTTTTTGCTTGATCTACGTAACGGAAATCAGTAATGAAAATAGCTTTATGCGCAGCAATTAAGACAACGCCTGCGCTACCTGTAAAGTTTGTTGCGTATTGACGGTTTTCTTTTTTGTAATCAGTAATCCGTCAATTTCATAGTTTTGTAGTTGATTTTGGATTTTATTAATTTTTAAAGTCATGTTAATTCCCCCTATTCACAGTATTGAATAAAGCAAATAGCGTGCCAAAATGTATATTTGAAGAAAGGATAGTAGGGAAAACATATATTTTAGAGGAGATAAAAAAATAGCCCGCCATTTGCGGGAGACGGTTTATTCATAAAATCCAGATTGCTTCAATAAATAGCAGGGGGATGAAGAAATATTGATTGAAATTGCACTTGTACGTTATTTACATGCTGTAAAAAAATTTATACAAATGTGAAATGATACTGTCAATTTTTTTGACAATATGGAATGGATATAGCAACTAAATTGAAAATAAATAAAAAATGCGTTACTTATTAGCAACGCATTTTTGTATTTACGCTTTTAATTTCATTACAGTATCAGCGTCCGGTGTTACATATACGGTTTGCTGATTGTCGTACGTAACAAAACCAAGTTTTGCACCACTCGGTTTTTTGACATGGCGTATTTTGGTGAAATCAACAGGTACAGAGCTAGACTCTTTCGCTTTACTGTAATACGCAGCAATTTTGGCAGCTTCTAGTAAAGTTTCTTCAGCAGGCTCTAAAGAACGAATGACAACGTGAGAGCCAGGTATGTCTTTCGTATGTAACCAAATTTCATCACGGCGGGCAAACTTCGTTGTTAAATAATCATTTTGTTTATTGTTTTTACCAACGAAAATCTCTGTACCATCACTTGCTAAATATTTATCTAATACTGGTTTAGTAGGTTTTTTCTTTGTGTTTTTCGTTTTGCGATTGCGCACATAACCTTCTTCAGCTAATTCCTCACGAATTTCTTCAATATCTTTTGAAGAAGCAGCTTCCATTTGTTGAAGTAAGCTATCAAAATAAAGAATTTCTTCATTTGTTTTTTCGATTTGTTCTTCTACAATAACAACTGAATTTTTCGCTTTTTGGTACTTTTGGAAATAGCGTTGCGCATTGTCAGATGGTGTTTTTAAAGGATCTAATGTAATTTTTACAGTTCCGCTATTTTCGTCGTAATAGTTAACGACTTCAATATCTTTATCCCCTTTTTTCAAAGCGTACATATTGGCTGTAAGTAGTTCTCCAAATAGTTGATATTTATCTGCCTTTCCGGCATCTTGCAGTGTTTTTTCGAGTTTAATGAGTTTTTTCTCGTTTTTATTTTTTTCGTTTTGCATAAAGCGTTCTAAATCATGAGCTTGTTGTTTTACACGATCACGTTCTGCTTTGCCAAAGAAGAAACGATCTAACAATTCGCTCACTGATGAGAATGTTTTTTCTTCTCCTTGCAAGTGTGTAAGAGGGAAAAGATAAAAGAATTCTTTTCCATTTGCAGTAATCATTGCTGGTGTATATGCATGAGATAGTAATGGTGTTTGTATAGAGAAAAATGCTTCTGATAATGCTTTCTCGTTTACCATACCGGCTTTCTTTACTACTTCTTGTGCAAATAATGGGGATATTCCCATGAAAGCCCCGACGAGTTGTTTATCCATATTTCCAGATAGAAAGTCTAGCGGTCTAATAAAATCATCTGCGGTTTCAATTTGCAGAGGATTGATTTTATGTTGGGCTGGTGGCGCGACGTACTCAGCACCAGCATATACAGTTCGGTGACGGTTTACGGCTAATGAAACGTGTTTTAAGCTATCTAAAATCACGTTTGTTTTCGTATCTAATAAGATAATGTTGCTATGTCTTCCCATTATTTCAATTACTAATGTTTTTAATGATTCGTCTCCGATTTCATTACGACTGCGAACTGTAATTTGGATAATCCGTTCTAAGTCGATTTGTTCAATTTTTTCAATAAATCCACCTTCTAAATGTTTACGAAGAAGCATACAAAACATCGGCGGTATTGCTGGCGAATCGTAGTTTTGATTCGTTAAGTGCATACGCGCATATGTAGGATGAGATGAAAGAATTAGTTTTTGGTTCTTTCCATTCGCTCGAATATGTAATAAAATCTCGTATTTTGAAGGTTGGTATATTTTAGAAATCCTTCCCGTGTAAAGAGAATTTTCAATTTCATGTGTAATCGCTCTTGTAAATAATCCATCGAATGCCATTAATGAACACTCCTTTCTAACTAAAAGTTAATTATAGCATTTTTTTGGACGAGGCTGAATAAGCTTTCAATAGAGTATGTCTGGAATCAGGAGGTCGATGGCAGGATGAACTGGTATGGAATGCGAGCACATGAAGTGGAAGAAAGAACGAATACGAATGTAAAGGTTGGACTTACGGAGAAAGAAGTAGAAGGGCGAATTAAGAAATTTGGTACAAATGAATTAGAAGAAGCAAAAAGGCCTTCTGCACTAATGGTATTTTTAGCGCAATTTAAAGATTTCATGGTACTCGTTTTGTTTGGAGCAACAATTGTTTCTGCGTTTTTAGGTGAATACATTGATTCTATTGCTATTGTTGCCATTGTTATTATCAATGGTATTCTCGGCTTTTTTCAAGAAAGAAAAGCTGAAAAATCATTGGAAGCTTTAAAGGAACTAGCTGCTCCACAAGTTACTGTAATGCGGAATGGAAAGTGGGTAAAAGCACCATCTAAAGCACTTGTTTTAGGTGATATTATTAAGTTTTCCAGTGGTGATCGTATTGGGGCTGATGTGCGTCTTGTTGAGGCATCAAGTTTATATATTGAAGAGTCTGCTTTGACAGGGGAGTCCGTACCTGTGCAAAAGAAGGTAGAAGCATTGCAAGGGCAAGAGGTTGCAATTGGTGATCAAAAAAATATGGCTTTTATGGGGACAATGATTACGCGAGGATCTGGAACAGGTGTCGTTGTAGCAACTGGTATGAATACAGCGATGGGTCAAATTGCAAATATGTTACAAAATGCAGAGCAAATGGAAACACCACTGCAAAGAAGGTTAGAACAGCTCGGAAAAATATTAATTATTGTAGCTCTTATTTTGACAGCGCTCGTTGTATTGGCTGGTGTGTATCAAGGGAATGAAGTATATCATATGTTTTTAGCTGGCGTATCGCTAGCTGTTGCGGCTATTCCAGAAGGGTTGCCAGCAATTGTTACAGTAGCTTTATCACTTGGTGTACAGCGTATGATAAAAAAGAGAGCAATTGTACGAAAGTTACCAGCCGTAGAAACGTTAGGTTGTGCTTCCGTTATATGTTCTGATAAAACGGGGACAATGACGCAAAACAAAATGATGGTAACACATATGTGGTCAGGCGGAGAATTGTGGAAAGTGACAGGGCAAGGATATGAACCTAATGGCTCTTTTATGAAAGGTGAAATTGAAGTGAATCCAGCTAAGACAAAAGCACTTTATCAGCTACTTACATTTGGTTCACTATGTAACAATGCAAATATTATTCAAAAGAAAAAGGCGTACGTATTAGATGGAGATCCAACAGAGGGAGCGCTTGTAGCTGCAGCAATGAAAGCTGGGATTACACGTGAGGCATTGAAAGGGAAATTTGAAATTATTCGTGAATTTCCATTTGATTCAACTCGAAAAATGATGAGTGTTATTGTACGAGATCGAGAGGGGAAGAAGTTTATTGTTACGAAGGGAGCACCGGACGTTCTTTTGCAAATGAGTCAAACGATTTTATGGGGGGATAAGCAGCAGCCGTTAAGTGAGTTATATAGAAGAGAAGTACAGGCGGCTATTCATAGCTTAGGTAGTCAAGCGCTTCGAACAATTGCAGTTGCGTTTAAACCTTTAAAAGTCACGGATTCTATTGAACATGAAAGAGACGTTGAAAAAGATTTTATGTTGGTTGGGATACAAGGTATGATTGACCCGCCAAGGCCAGAAGTGGCGCAGGCGGTAAAAGAGTGTAAAGAAGCTGGTATTCGAACGGTAATGATTACAGGTGATCATAAAGTGACAGCAATGGCGATTGCTGAACAATTAGGAGTTTTGCCACCAGATGGACGCGTTGTTGAAGGCGTAGAACTCGCGAATATGGATGTGGAGGAATTAGAAAATGTTGTAGAAGATACGTATGTATTCGCTCGTGTATCACCTGAGCATAAATTAAAAATTGTTAAGGCACTGCAAAATCAAGGACATATAGTAGCCATGACAGGCGATGGAGTGAACGATGCTCCAGCTATAAAAACAGCGGATATTGGGATAGCAATGGGAATTACAGGGACAGATGTTGCGAAAGAGGCCTCTTCACTTGTTTTACTAGACGATAATTTTGCTACAATTAAATCAGCAATTAAAGAAGGAAGAAATATATACGAGAACATACGTAAGTTTATTCGCTACTTATTGGCGTCAAACGTTGGAGAAATTTTAGTCATGTTATTTGCGATGTTACTTGCATTACCACTGCCGATGGTTCCTATTCAAATTTTATGGGTGAACTTAGTTACTGATGGTTTACCAGCGATGGCATTAGGTTTGGATAAGGCTGAAGGAGATGTGATGAAGAGAACGCCGCGCCACCCGAAAGAAGGGGTATTCGCTAGAGGGCTTGCGTGGAAAATAATAAGTCGAGGGTTTTTAATTGGGGCAGTGACGTTAGTAGCGTTTATTATTGCGTATAACCAACATCCAAATGAACTGAAATATGCACAAACTGTAGCGTTCGCGACGTTGGTACTTGCTCAGCTTATTCATGTATTTGATTGTCGTAGTGAGCATTCTGTCTTTCACCGCAATCCATTTGGGAACGTGTATTTAGTAGGGGCGGTTATCATTTCGTTACTACTCATGCTAGTGGTTATATATTATCCACCGTTACAACCGATCTTTAGCACAATGCCGATACAAGCAAGAGATTGGTTATTAATTGGAGGTTTGTCATCAATTCCGACTTTCTTACTAGTAGGTTCTTTATTAACAGGGAAAAAGGCGAAAAAGAAAAAGCCAATGTTATATAAGAAGGGATTAAACTTGAAATAGTCAATGTTATGAAAATGTGATATAATTTACAGAAGGTAGTAGAGCCTTGTCTCTATTACCTTTTTCATTGAGTTATTTTATGGCTTGGATGTGATAAAAATGATTTCTAGTATGACAGGGTTTGGAAGATCGAAAGTAGAAAGTGATACTTTTCAAATTACAGTAGAAATGAAATCGGTGAACCACCGTTTTTTAGAGATGAGTATTCGACTTCCTAAGCAAATGATGGTATTTGAGGACAAAATTCGTAAAATAATTGCACAGCAAGTTCGACGTGGACGCATTGAGGTGTCTATTAGTATAGCAGGTGAAGGACTTGTTGAAAGAAAATTAAGTGTGAATTGGTCACTTCTTGAGCAGTACCAATCGATGATGGAAGATATAAAAGGAAAGTTTCAATTACAAGATTCTATTACACTCGAGCAATTAATGGCAATGCCAGAAGTAACAGCAATTGAAGAAATAGAAAATGTAAATGAACATTTTGAGAACAGTTTATATGAGGCTGTTCGTCAAGCTGCTCATATGTTGAAAACGATGAGAGATGGCGAAGGAGAACGATTACATAAAGATATAGCGTATCGTTTACAAGAGATTAGCAATTGTGTAAATGCAATTATTCCACATGCACCAATTGTTACACAAAAATATCGTGAACGATTAGAAAATCGCTTAAAAGAATTACATAATCAAGAGTTAGATGAACAAAGATTGCTAACAGAAGTCGCAATCTTTGCAGAGCGTTGTGATATTCATGAAGAGTTAGTTCGTTTGCAAAGTCATTTAGAGCAATTTCATGAAACATTGCAGATTGAAGAGCCTGTTGGAAGAAAAATGGATTTCATCGTGCAAGAGATGCATAGAGAAATTAATACGATTGGTTCTAAGGCAAATGACTTAACAATTTCAAAATATGTTGTAGAAATGAAAAATAACCTTGAAAAAATTCGTGAACAAGTACAAAATATTGAGTAGCTTTCAAAAAATATATAAAGTTATACGTGGTGGAGAAATCGGATAGACTTACTAGGAGGCGCAAACTATGGCCATGCGGTTTTTAAATATTGGATACGGAAATATTGTATCTGCTCATCGAATTATTGCTATTGTAAGTCCGGAGTCAGCTCCTATTAAACGAACAGTACAGGAAGCACGCGAACATAATGCTTTGCTTGATGCTACGTATGGGAGAAAAACAAGGGCGGTTATTGTTATGGATGATGGGCATGTTGTATTAAGTCCAATTCAACCAGAGACGATTGCACATCGTTTGAATAATAAAGAAGATTTAAGTGAGGAAGGGTAGGTTTTACATATTTATGAGAAGTAGAAGAGGATTGCTCATCGTTCTTTCAGGGCCTTCTGGGGTTGGAAAAGGAACGGTTCGTAAAGAGCTGTTTAGCCATGAGGATACACGTTTTCAGTACTCTATTTCAGTAACGACACGTAAGCCGCGTGAAGGTGAAGTAGATGGTGTGGATTATTTCTTTAAAGAAAGAGAAGAATTCGAGGAAATGATTCGTAATGAAAGATTACTTGAGTGGGCTGAGTTCGTAGGTAATTATTACGGAACACCGATTGACTATGTTGAAAAAACATTACAAGAAGGAAAAGATGTATTCTTAGAAATTGAAGTGCAAGGAGCAATTCAAGTTAAGAAAGCTTTCCCAGAAGGTGTATTTATTTTCTTAGCACCTCCAAGTTTATCTGAACTAAAGAGCCGTATTGTCGGCCGTGGTACAGAGACTGAAGATGTTATTGAAAATCGTTTAACTGTAGCGAAAGAAGAAATCGAGATGATGGACGCTTACGACTATGTAGTAGAAAACGATCAAGTTGAATTAGCTTGTGATAGAATTAAAGCAATTGTGGTTGGCGAACATTGCCGCCGCGAAAGGGTAGCAAAATATTATAAAGAAATGACGGAGGGTCTATAATTATGTTAAATCCATCAATTGACTCATTACTACAAAAAATCGATTCTAAATACACACTAGTAACAGTGGCTGCAAAGCGTGCACGTGAAATGCAACTTGCTAATAACTGTGTTGTAGAGCAACCGGTTTCTCATAAGTGTGTAGGTAAAGCATTAGAAGAAATCGATGCGGAAGTATTAAGCTACGTACCAAGTGAAGATAAAGTTGCTGAATAAGCCTTTGCCTTCGACAAAATAAAACATAGACTTTATAATTTTCTATGTAACGGTAACAACCTATTTACAAGTAGGTTGTTATTTTTTTACGAAAGGAATGAAATATTGGTACTGACGAGCTGGGAATTCTATTTCAGTATTATAAGTTTGAAAAAGAAAGAGGACGAGTCATATGCTAAAAGGGAAAAAGATACTTCTATGTGTAACAGGAGGCATTGCGGTTTTTAAAGCAGCTGCGTTAACGAGTAAATTGACACAATCTGGCGCGATTGTAAAAGTAATGATGAGTGAGTCGGCAATGAAGTTTGTTACGCCTCTTACATTCCAAGCACTTTCTCGCCATGATGTATATACGGATACATTTGATGAGAAAGACTCGGCTGTTATTGCTCATATTGATTTAGCAGATTGGGCGGATGTTGTACTTGTCGCACCTGCTACTGCCAATTGTATTGGAAAGTTAGCTGGTGGTATTGCAGATGATATGATTACAACTACTTTGTTAGCTACTGCAGCTCCGGTATGGATTGCGCCTGCTATGAATGTGCATATGTATGAAAATAAAATTGTTCAAAAAAATATGATGACATTGAAAACGCTAGGATATACGTTTATTGAGCCTGGGGAAGGCTTTTTAGCATGTGGATATGTAGCAAAGGGACGACTAGAAGAACCTGAAGCGATTATCGCACGGTTAGAGGAAGCTTTCTCAGAACACAAACCATTGCAGGGAAAAAGAATATTAATAACTGCTGGCCCAACACGTGAAAAGGTTGATCCAGTTCGTTTTATGACGAATTTTTCTTCTGGAAAAATGGGGTATGCGATTGCAGAAGTGGCGGCGAATTTAGGCGCTGATGTTATACTCGTTTCAGGACCGACAGCATTAAATCCACCGTTACATGTAACGACAGTGCAAGTGGAATCTGCACAAGATATGTTAGAAGCAGTTCTTCAACATTATCAAAACGTAGACGTTGTCATTAAAACAGCAGCAGTTGCAGATTATCGTCCGAAATATGTTCATGATAATAAAATGAAAAAGCAAAATGGTGATGCTGTCATTGAACTCGAAAGAACGGTGGATATTTTAAAAACGTTAGGTCAGAAAAAGGATAAACAGTTACTTATCGGTTTTGCTGCTGAAACGACAAATGTAGAGGAATATGCAACGAAAAAACTACGTGAGAAAAATGCAGATATGATTGTCGCGAATGATGTAAAAGCGCAAGGAGCTGGATTTGGCACGGATACGAATATTGTAACGATGTATAGAAAAGATGGAAAAGTTATTGAGTTGCCACTTTTAATGAAAAAAGAGGTAGCTCGTGAAATATTAAAGCAAATTGAAATGATGTTAGAAGATGATCGTTTATGAAATTTGCAAGTGTAATTGTTGATGTACCTGCCCGTCAGACAGATCGACCATTTGATTACATTATCCCTAAAAAATGGGAAGATATTGTACAGACAGGAATGCGGGTAGTAGTTCCGTTTGGGCCAAGAAAATTGCAAGGTTTTATTATTGCGATTAAAGATTCGGTGGATGTAGAAAGTAAGAAGTTAAAGACGATCCATGAAATATTAGATGTAACACCGGTTTTAAATGATGAATTATTAAAACTTGGATATTGGCTTACAAGTGAAACGTTATGCTACATGATTTCAGCTTTTCAAGTGATGCTTCCAACTGCGATAAAAGCAACGTATAAAAAACGTCTACAACTTTGTAAACAGGAAGAAATAGCACCTGAAATACTATATTTATTTCAGGATAAAGAAGCAATTGATTTTGAAGTAATCGAGCAACAGCCACATTTATACCGGACTATTCAACAAGAAATTAAAAATGGTACGGTTGAAGTCGTTTATCAAGTGAAAGATAAAGTACAAAAGAAGAAGCAAAGAGTTGTTCAGCCGGAGTTGCCAGAAGATAAATTAGAATTAGCGGCATTTGAACTGAAAAGTAAAAAACAACAAGATGTACTCTATTATTTTGTGGAAAATTATAAAAGTGTACCGTTGAAAGTAATTACAGAAGAGTTACAAATAACAGATGCTCCAATAAAAGCACTTGTTAAAAAGGGATTCATTTCAGAAAAGTATGTGGAAGTATACCGAAATCCGTATGACGATGATGGTTTTGAACAAACGAAACCATTGCCACTTACGGAGGAACAAAAACAAGTTATTACACCGATTTTATCATCAATTACAAATGAAACTTATAATCCATTTTTACTATATGGTGTTACAGGAAGTGGAAAGACAGAAGTATATTTACAATCTATAGCAGCAGTGCTCGAGAAAGGAAAAGAAGCTATCGTTCTTGTTCCTGAAATTGCACTAACACCCCAAATGGTGGATCGTTTTAAAGGTAGGTTTGGCTCGCAAGTTGCAGTTCTTCATAGTGCGTTGTCTGTTGGAGAAAAGTATGACGAGTGGCGTAAGATTTTAAGAAAAGAAGTGAAAGTTGTAGTTGGTGCGCGTTCAGCCGTTTTTGCGCCTTTTGAGAATTTAGGGATTATTATTATTGATGAAGAGCATGAATCAAGTTACAAACAAGAAGATAATCCAAGGTATCATGCAAGAGATGTGGCTGTCTGGAGAGGGCAATACCATAAATGTCCTATCGTTCTTGGTAGTGCGACACCAACACTTGAATCGTTTGCAAGGGCGAAAAAAGGTGTTTATGAACTACTAACAATGGAAAAACGTATGAATGAACAAGCTTTACCAACGGTAGAGATTGTTGACATGCGAGAAGAACTTCGTGACGGGAATCGATCAATGTTTTCTAAGGCGCTGCATGAAAAAATAGCAGATCGATTAGAAAAGAAAGAACAGATGGTACTCTTCTTAAATAGAAGAGGTCATTCTACATTTGTTATGTGCCGTGATTGTGGGTATGTTGTACAATGTCCGCATTGTGATATTTCATTGACATATCATAAAATGAATCATCGTTTAAAATGTCATTATTGTAGTTACGAAGAAAATATGCCAACTGAGTGTCCAGCTTGTCAAAGTACATACATTCGTTTCTTTGGTACAGGTACACAAAAGGTAGAAGAAGAAATTACAAAACTATTTCCAGAGGCGCGAGTCATTCGAATGGATGTAGATACGACAAGTCGAAAAGGAATGCATGAAAAATTATTAAAGGCGTTTGGGGAAGAAAAAGCAGATATATTACTTGGAACACAAATGATTGCTAAAGGATTAGATTTTCCGAAAGTAACGCTTGTTGGGGTTTTAACTGCAGATACGATGCTTCACTTACCTGATTTTCGTGCAAGTGAAAAGACATATCAGTTATTGACGCAAGTAAGTGGACGAGCGGGTAGACATGAATTGCCAGGGGAAGTTGTGATTCAAACGTATACGCCAGAACATTACAGTATAGAGTTAGCGAAGAACCAACAATATGATGTGTTTTTTGACCAAGAAATGCAAATGAGACGAACAAGACAATATCCTCCATATTACTATGTTGTACTCGTAACCGTATCTCATCCTGAATTATTAAAAGCGGTACAAGTGACGGAAAAAATTGCCTCGTATTTACGAACGCATTGCTCGCAGCAAACAATGGTGTTAGGACCAGTTGCTTCAGCAATTCCAAGGATAAAAGATAGATATCGTTATCAATGCATGATAAAATACAAACGGGAACCAAACTTAAAGAACGTGCTCAAAATGGTAAATGAACATTATCAAGCAGAAATGCAAAAAGAGCTACAAATCTCAATTGATTTTAATCCAACAATGTTAATGTAGCGGAGGGAAATATGGCAGTTTTAGAAATAGTAAAGCATCCAAATGAAGTGTTAGAAACACCATGCGAAAGAGTAATTAACTTTGATAAAAAGTTAGTGAAATTGTTGAAAGATATGCATGAAACAATGTTAATTGCGGACGGAGTCGGTTTAGCTGCGCCTCAAGTAGGTGTAAGCTTGCAAGTAGCGGTTGTTGATGTCGATGATGATACTGGGAAAATCGAGTTAATCAATCCATCAATATTAGAAAAACGTGGTGAACAAGTAGGTCCCGAAGGATGTTTAAGCTTCCCGGGACTTTATGGTGAAGTAGAACGTGCGGATTATATTAAAGTAAGAGCACAAAATCGCCGTGGGAAAGTATTTTTATTAGAAGCGGAAGGATTTTTAGCGCGTGCAATTCAACATGAAATCGATCATTTACACGGTGTTTTATTTACATCGAAAGTGACAAGATATTATGAAGAAAACGAACTAGAATAGGTGTTAAAAGGAGCGGTTTTTAAATGATAAAAGTAGTGTTTATGGGAACACCGGACTTTTCAGTGCCGGTGCTTCGTCGTCTTATTGAAGATGGCTATGAGGTAGTAGGTGTTGTGACGCAACCTGATCGTCCAGTAGGTAGAAAAAAAGTATTAACACCTACACCTGTTAAAGTTGAAGCGGAAAAACATGGTATCCCTGTGTTACAGCCGTTAAAAATTCGTGAAAAAGATGAATATGAAAAAGTATTGGCATTAGAGCCAGATTTAATTGTAACAGCTGCATTTGGTCAGATTGTACCAAATGAAATTTTAGAAGCACCGAAGTATGGATGTATTAATGTCCACGCTTCTTTACTTCCTGAACTTCGTGGTGGTGCACCAATTCATTATGCAATTATGGAAGGTAAAGAAAAAACAGGTATTACAATTATGTATATGGTAGAAAAATTGGATGCTGGTGATATCTTAACGCAAGTGGAAGTGGAAATTGAAGAGCGTGAAACGACAGGCTCATTATTTGATAAATTAAGTGAAGCAGGAGCACATCTTCTATCTAAAACAGTACCTTTATTAATTCAAGGTAAGTTAGAACCGATTAAACAAAACGAAGAAGAAGTAACGTTTGCGTACAATATAAAACGTGAGCAAGAGAAAATTGATTGGACAAAAACAGGTGAAGAAGTATACAATCACATTCGCGGATTGAATCCATGGCCAGTTGCTTATACAACTTTAGCAGGACAAGTTGTTAAAGTATGGTGGGGAGAAAAAGTGCCTGTAACTGAACCGGCTGAAGCAGGTACGATTGTTGCGATCGAAGAAGATGGTTTTGTAGTAGCAACTAGTAATGAAACAGGTGTTAAAATTACTGAATTGCAACCTTCTGGTAAAAAGCGTATGAGTTGTTCACAATTTTTACGTGGAACAAAACCTGAAATTGGAACGAAGTTAGGAGAAAATGCATGAGACAAAATGTTCGTGAATTAGCTCTTGATGGTTTAATTCAAGTGGAAAAAAGTGGTGCATATAGCAACTTACTTTTAAATAATTTAATTGAAAAAAGTGCAATTGATAGAAAAGATATTGGTTTATTAACTGAAATTGTATATGGAACGATTCAACGTCGTGACACATTAGATTATTATTTACAGCCTTTTTTAAAAAAGAAGGTTGAGGCGTGGGTAAGAGTATTGCTTCGCTTATCTTTATATCAAATGATTTATTTAGACCGAGTGCCAGAAAGAGCGGCTATTCATGAAGCGGTTGAGATTGCAAAGCGTCGCGGGCATAAAGGAATTGCTGGTATGGTGAACGGTGTATTACGTTCGATTCAGAGAGAAGGTGTACCTTCTGTAGATGAAATCAAGGATCCAGTAGAACGGCTTGCAATTGCGATGAGTCATCCAGTTTGGCTTGTACAAGAGTGGACTTCTGCATATGGCTTAGAAACTGCAGAGAAAATGTGCGAAGTAAATATGTTACCTCCTGTACCTACAGCGCGTGTGAATGTTGATAAGGTAACGGTAGAAGAAGCGATTGAGTTGTTGGCAAGTGAAGGTATAGAAGCAAAACGTGGTGACTTGTCAGATGATGCAATTCAGATTGAAAGAGGAAATGTAGCGCATACAGAAGCGTTTAAAAAAGGATTTCTTTCTATTCAAGATGAAAGTTCTATGCTTGTAGCACGCGCTTTAGAACCAAATGAGGGAGAGACAGTTCTTGATAGTTGTGCGGCTCCTGGTGGTAAAACTACGCATATAGCTGAGCGTTTAAAGGGAACTGGTAAAGTAATGTCTCTTGATTTACATGCACACAAAGTACGTTTAATTAAACAGCAAGCAGAGCGACTTGGGTTAGAAAATGTCGAAACAAAAGCGCTAGATGCTAGAAAAGTGCAAGAGCACTTTTCAAATGAAACGTTTGATAAAATATTGGTAGATGCACCGTGTTCTGGATTTGGTGTAATTAGACGTAAGCCTGATATTAAGTTAGGAAAAGATAAAGGCGATAGTGAAAGATTATCGACGATTCAACTTGCGATACTAGAAAAAATAGCACCGTTATTAAAACAAGGCGGTCGTCTTGTTTATAGTACGTGCACAATTGAGAAAATAGAAAATGAACAAGTAATAGATAAATTTTTAAAAGAACATCCTGAATTTGAATGGGATACTACGATAAAAGAACGTATGCCAGAAAAATTAAGTCCGTATATTAATGAAGGTCAAGTACAAATTTTACCGCATTATTTTGCAACGGATGGCTTTTATATTGCTTGTTTAAGGAAGAAGGTGTAGCATCATGGAAACGACTGTAAGAAAACAAAAGAAAAATGTAGAAACGAAGAAACCATCAATTTACTCTTTACAAATTCATGAAATGCAAGATTGGTTAAAGGAACAAGGAGAACCGAAGTTCCGCGCTGGACAAATTTTTGACTGGCTATATAAAAAACGTGTAAAAAATTATGAGGATATGTCAAACCTTTCTAAAGGATTGCGTGATAAATTGTCGAATTCCTTTGATATTACTACTTTAAACACGTTAGTAAAACAAACGTCTTCGGATGGAACGATTAAATTCTTATTCCAATTATATGACGGGTATTCTATTGAAACGGTATTAATGCGACATGAATATGGAAATTCCATTTGTGTAACAACGCAAGTTGGTTGTCGTATTGGATGTACGTTCTGTGCTTCGACGCTTGGTGGACTAAAACGAAACCTAGAAGCTGGAGAAATCGTAGCGCAAGTAGTAGAAGTTCAGCGTGCGCTTGATGAAACAGAAGAACGTGTAAGTTCTCTTGTTGTTATGGGAATTGGAGAACCATTTGATAATTACGATAATTTAATGGGATTCTTACGCATCACTAACCATGAAAAAGGACTTCATATTGGTGCTAGACATATGACTGTTTCGACGAGTGGAATTATCCCGAAAATTTATAAGTTTGCTGAAGAAGAACTACAAATTAATTTTGCGATTTCATTGCATGCTCCAAACTCAGAATTACGTTCAAAATTAATGCCGATTAACCGTGCTTATAAATTACCGGATTTAATGGAAGCTATTAAATACTATGTAAATAGAACAGGGCGCCGTATTACTTTTGAATATGGATTATTTGGAGGAGAAAATGACCAAGTTGAGCACGCTGAAGAGCTTGCTGCGCTCTTAAAAGGTGTAAAATGTCATGTAAACTTAATCCCGGTAAACTACGTACCTGAACGTGATTATGTACGTACACCACGTGAGCAAATTTTCTTGTTCGAGAAAACGTTAAAAGATCGTGGAGTGAATGTAACGATTCGCCGTGAACAAGGTCATGATATTGACGCAGCCTGCGGTCAGTTGCGTGCGAAGGAGCGCAAAGAAGAGACGAGGTGACGAGATGAAAGCCGTATTTCTATCGGATAAAGGAAAAGTTCGTCAACATAATGAAGATAGTGCAGGAGTTTTTCACAATTTAGATGGAAATGTTTTAGCGGTAGTAGCAGATGGAATGGGAGGTCATCGAGCTGGTGATGTAGCTAGCTCGATGGCCATTCAATTATTCCATGATTATTGGAAGCAAACGCATAATATGAATGAACCGAAAAAAGTAGAACAATGGTTACATACTAGTGTTGGGATTATTAATGAGCGCATATATGAATACGCTCAGCAAAATGTAGAATGTAATGGTATGGGAACAACGCTTATAATAGCTGTTTGTACACCAAGTTTTGTGACGATAGGGCATATAGGAGATAGTCGTTGCTATATGGTATCAGAAGGAGAAATGACGCTTGTAACGGAAGATCATTCGCTTGTAAATGAGCTTGTGAGACATGGTGAAATTTCAAAGGAAGATGCAGAGTATCATCCGAAAAAGAATGTGTTATTAAGAGCGCTAGGAACAGAAGAAAAAGTTGGGTTAGATGTTAAAACGTTGGTGCTTGAGGAAGATGATCAATTACTTCTTTGCTCTGATGGGTTATCAAACAAAGTTTCTATTGATGATATGCAACAAATTTTACAGTTAAATGAACAGCTTGAAGGTAAAGGGCAGCGTCTCATTCAATTGGCGAATGATCGCGGTGGAGAAGATAATATCACACTTGTTCTTATTGATTATGCGGGTTCGACAAACGAAAGTAGGTGAAGTGCAACGTGCTGATTGGAAAACGCTTAAATGACCGTTATAAGCTGCTGAAAATGATTGGTGGTGGCGGAATGGCCAATGTATATTTAGCTCATGATGATATACTTGGCCGAGATGTAGCGGTAAAAATATTAAGACTCGACTACTCAAATAACGAAGAGTTTATTAAACGTTTCCATCGAGAAGCGCAGTCTGTTACAACGTTGTCGCATCCAAATATTGTGAATATGTATGATGTCGGAGAAGAAGATGGTATATATTATCTTGTCATGGAATATGTACCCGGGCAAACATTGAAGCAATACATAATTGAGCGAGGTATGTTACCTATAGGAGAAGCTCTTGATATTATGGAGCAGTTAACATCCGCCATGGCACACGCCCATCATTTTGAAATTGTGCATCGTGATATAAAGCCGCACAATATTTTAATTCGAGCTGATGGAATAATAAAAGTAACAGATTTTGGAATTGCGACAGCTACAAGTGCAACAACAATTACACATACAAATTCAGTACTGGGTTCAGTCCATTATTTATCACCAGAACAGGCACGTGGCGGGATAGCAAATAAACAATCGGATATTTATTCTCTTGGAATAGTTATGTTTGAATTGTTAACAGGAAGACAACCGTTTTCTGGCGAATCTGCTGTTGCTATAGCTTTAAAACATTTACAAAGTGAAATCCCATCACCAAAAAGATGGAATGAAAATATTCCGCAAAGTGTTGAAAATATTATATTAAAGGCAACTGCAAAAGATCCTTTCCATCGATATCAATCTGCCAATGCGATGAAGCGAGATATTGAAACTGCGCTATATCCAGAGAGGATAAATGAGCAACCATTTTACATACCAGAAGATATGGAAGCGACGAAAGCGATTCCGATTATTCAACAAGAACAATTATTTGAAAATGTAAGTGATGAAACGATTGTTTTAAAAGGGAGTAAGGTGGAAGAACCGATAAGAGCAGAAGCAGCTGAGTTAGATAAGAAGAAAAAACGGAGTAACAAGTGGCTTAAAGTTTTAATTTCAACATTTTTATTTTTAGCAATAGGAATAACATTAGCGCTTACGGTTATTCCAGGATTATTTATTCCGAAAGATGTGAAAGTTCCTGATGTGGCTGGTATGAAATACACGACAGCTGTAAATACGTTAGTAGAAAAGGGCTTTGAGGTGACGGAGCCTAATATTGTATATACAGATGATGTTGAAGTTGGGGATGTAATAAAAACGGAACCTGTAGCAGGAAGAGTCGTAAAAGAAAACGCTAAAATTACTATCTATCAATCAGGTGGAAAAAAGAAAAGTAAGATGGCGAATTTCACAGGGCAAAACTTTGAGAGTGTAAAAGCTGAGTTAGAAGAAAAATATAAACAAGTTACAGTAAATTATATTGAAAATGATAAGCCGAAAGGTGAAATTGTAGAGCAAATTCCGACGCCTGATCAAATGGTTATAGAAGCGGAGCAAGAACTGAAAATCTGGGTAAGTAAAGGTCCTTATCAAATTAGACCAGGTGACTTTTCGGGGTGGACTGAAAATAGTGTAACTGGTTATTTGAATGAGAGAAAACTAACGTCAGATATAAAACGAGAGTACTCAGATTCAGTCGAAAAAGGACTTGTAATTTCGCAATTTCCAAAACCAGGTACACCATTAAAAGAGGGAGATAAAGTAACTATTATTATCTCTGATGGTCAAAAGCCTAAAGTGACTAAAACGGTAAAAGTGGACAATATCTCTATCCCATATGAGCCTGCTGTAACAGGTGAAAAAAAGCCGCAAACAATAGAAATTTATAGAGAAGACATGCAGCAAAAAATGGATAGACCGGTTGAAACGAGAACAATTACTGAATCAGCGACTATTTCTTTAGAATTTGTAATTCAAGAAGGTTCAAAGGGACACTATAAAATTGTACGAGATGGAGTAACGATTATTGATAAAGAAGTACCATATCCAACTCAATAATAGTGAAAGTCTACTTATTATTATTGCCTGTTATGCTGTCTACAAAGTGGACGGTATAGCAGGCAAAAATATATGATTCAAAAAGCTAGTAAAGTGATGCAGCTGTAAATATTTTTTTGCATTTAATGGAAGATTTAATGTATATTAGCGAAAGTATATATGGTAGGTTTTGGAATCGTTATTTGGAAAATTTAAATCCATTCATTTTTAAATTCAGCATCACCTTATACAAAAAAAGGAGAATTCTATGCCAGAAGGAAAAATTATAAAAGCTTTAAGTGGGTTTTATTACGTGCAGCATGAAGAAGGGGTTACGCAATGTCGTGGGCGAGGTGTATTTAGAAAAAATAAAATTACACCACTTGTAGGAGACCAAGTTGTTTTTCAGGCAGATAATCCAACTGAAGGTTATGTGCTTGAAGTGTTTGATCGAAAAAATGAACTTGTTAGACCTCCTATTGCTAATGTCGATCAAGCGATCCTCGTGTTCTCTGCAGTAGAACCAGATTTTAATCCTGGACTGTTAGATCGATTTTTAGTGCTGATTGAATATCATAACATTAAGCCAATTATTTGTATTAGCAAGATGGATTTAGTAGATGAAAAGATGAAAGCAACTGTTGAAGCTTATGCGAATGATTATCGTGAGATGGGTTATGATGTTTTATTTACTTCTATTAATACGTCAGAAAGTATTGATATATTAAAACCATACTTAGAAAATTGTGTTTCTGTTGTTGCGGGTCAATCTGGTGTTGGGAAATCTTCAATGCTTAATGTGCTACGTCCAGAATTAGAGCTGAAAACAAATGATATTTCCTCCCATTTAGGACGCGGGAAGCATACGACAAGACACGTAGAATTAATTGCAATTGGGAGTGGACTAGTAGCAGATACACCGGGTTTTAGTTCACTAGATTTCATTGATATAGAAGTAGAAGATCTTACATATTGTTTTCCAGAGTTGAAAGAAGCGAGCCAATACTGTAAATTTAGAGGGTGTACACATCTTTCTGAACCGAAATGTGCTGTGAAAGCTGCGGTTGAAGAAGGGAAGATTACAGAATATCGCTATAAGAACTATAAACAATTCGTAGAAGAAATTAGAGAGAGAAAGCCGAGGTATTAGTTATGATTAAAATTGCACCATCGATTTTATCAGCAGATTTTTCAAAATTAGGGGAAGAGATTAAAGATGTAGAAAAGGGCGGAGCGGATTACATTCACGTTGACGTAATGGATGGACATTTCGTACCAAATATTACGATTGGACCATTAATTGTAGAAGCTATCCGTCCAATTACATCATTACCATTAGATGTACATTTAATGATTGAAAATCCTGATAACTATATCCCGACTTTCGCACAAGCGGGAGCGGATATTATTACTGTTCACGCAGAGGCGTGTCCACATCTGCATCGTACAATTCAGTTAATTAAATCTCACGGTATTAAAGCGGGCGTTGTATTAAATCCACATACGCCAGTTTCAGTGATTGAGCATGTATTAGAAGATATAGATATGGTATTACTTATGACAGTAAACCCTGGATTTGGTGGACAGAAGTTTATCCATTCTGTATTACCGAAAATTAAACAAGTTGCAGACATGGTGAAAGAGCGCAATCTAGAAGTAGAAATTGAAGTTGATGGTGGTGTAAATGCTGAAACAGCAAGACTTTGTGTGGAAGCAGGAGCAAATGTACTTGTAGCTGGATCAGCAGTATACAATCAAAAAGACCGCGGTGAAGCAATTCGCGTAATTCGTGGGTAGTGATGAACTTTTATCCTAGTAAGGTATTCATAGGATAGGGTAAAAATATGTAAAAAGGCAATCTACCGAATGGCAGATTGCCTTTTTACAATGGAAGGGGAAGAAAAAATGATTATTCATATTTTGGCAGGAGGACCTTCGGAATATTGCGCAGATTTTGCTCGATATGAGAATGAGGAAGTAGTGTGGGCTGCGGTTGATAGGGGAGTATACCGTCTATTAAAGAAAGGGATTACCCCGGCTGTTGCGTTTGGAGATTACGATTCAGTTACTGAAGAAGAATTAGTATGGATGGGACAGCAAACGAACGAATTACATATTGTTCCGCGGGAAAAAGATCAAACGGATTTAGAAATTGCAATCAACTGGGCATTAGGACAGAAGCCGGCACTAATTCGTATTTTTGGTGCTACCGGTGGAAGACTTGATCACGGTTTGGCAAATATACAAATGCTTTTAAAAGGGTTAGAAGTAGAGATAGAAATGTGTATTGTGGACAATAAAAATGAAATAACAGTTAAAAAAGTGGGTACACATATAATTGAAGAAAATAAAAATTTTCCTTATGTATCTTTTGTACCAGTTACTGAAATAGTGGAAGGGATTACATTGTTTGGTTTTAAGTACCCTCTTACTAATAAAACAATAGAGTGGGGATCAACACTTTGTATTAGTAACGAACTCGTTGAGGAAAAAGGTACTTTTTCATTTACTTCTGGCATATTAATGTTGATAAGAAGCACTGATTGAAGAAACAATTTTGCTCCTTACATCATATAGTGACCAAGTGGAGTAATGGGGATTAGGAGGGAAACCATGAGATTTTATACAATTAAGTTACCTAAATTTCTTGGTGGAATTGTTCGTGCAATGTTAAATACCTTCAAAAAAGATTAAAAAAGCACCTATCACCGGTGCTTTTTCCATTGTTATAGTAAAAAAAGAGCCTATCGGCTCTTTTTTTTATTATTAAACACGTTCGATTTTGCCAGATTTTAATGCTCTAGCAGAAACGTAAACACGTTGAACTTTTCCGTCGATGCGTACGCGAACTTTTTGAAGGTTAGCGCCCCACTTACGTTTTGTAGCGTTCATTGCGTGAGAACGAGAGTTACCAGAACGAGCTTTTCTTCCAGTAATAGCACAAACACGAGCCATTTATATTTCCCTCCCTTGATACCTTACCATACGTAATTTTTCAATGTTAGTCTTTTATGCGATGCTAAAAACACTACTATAATTTAACACAACTAAAAAGAGAATGCAACACCGTAGAAAAAAGAAATCAAGAAAATTTACTTGACA
>NZ_JAKUFY010000041.1:0-46864 GCF_022663675.1 Bacillus cereus group sp. BfR-BA-01355 | reverse complement strand
ACATAGAAAAAAACATGGAATTAGATATGGGATTTGCAAGAGAAAAAGAGAATCCCTTTGAGGTGGGTTATTATTCATCAGTTGCTATAGCTATATAGATGAAGAAAAAGAAATGATTGAATTTCACGATATTCCAATTTAGAAATGTGAAAGAATCTTTTTAGGAATGCCAATTCAATTAAACATTTTGGGTAGTAAGAAAGTAGGGGAACTCGCTGATGAATCTTGTTATGAGATTGAGGAAGAGTTAAAAGAGCAATTAAAAGAATACTTGGAGTGATAATTCTCAAGATAAGATCTATAAAGAGGGAACGGAATAAAAAAGACGCTAACAATTGTATGTTAGCGTCTTTCTTTCATTATGAAGCAATTTCACCAGTTTTTGTATCGTCTTGATTGTACGTATCTTGATCTAATTCACCAAGCCATTTACTTGAAATAAGACCTGCTGTCATAGAACCACTTACGTTAAGAGCTGTACGACCCATATCGATTAATGGCTCAACTGAGATAACTAGAGCAACAATACCGATTGGTAAGTTCATTGTAGATAGTACGATTAAAGCTGCGAATGTTGCACCGCCACCAACTCCGGCAACACCGAATGAGCTAATAGCAACAACAGCGATTAAAGTTAAAATAAATTGTGGTTGTAATGGATCAATTCCTACAGTTGGAGCGACCATCATTGCAAGCATTGCTGGATAAATACCTGCGCAACCGTTTTGTCCGATAGATACCCCAAATGAAGCTGCGAAGTTTGCAATTCCTTCGGAGATACCAAGCTTTTCTTTTTGAGCTTCAATATTTAATGGCATCGCACCAGCACTAGAGCGAGATGTGAATGCAAAAGTTAGTACAGGGAACACTTTTTTCAAATATTGAATTGGATTTAAACCAGACAATGCAATTAATAATAAGTGAATGATAAACATTACGATAAGTGCTACATAAGAGGCTAACACGAAGTTACCAAGCTTTAAAATAGCATTTATATCGCTACCAGCAACTGTTTTTGCCATAAGAGCTAATACGCCGTATGGAGTAAGGCGTAAAATTAATGTTACCATACGCATTACGATTGCATATACAGCATCAAGCATTTTCTTAAATAGCTCTGCTTGTTCTGGATATTTTCGTTTTACACCTATAAAGGCAATGCCGATAAAGGCTGCAAATATTACGACAGAAATTGTTGATGTTGGACGAGCGCCTGTTAAATCAAGAAACGGATTTGTAGGCAATAGCTCTAATAATTTATCTGGAATTGTTGTCTTTTCAATAGAAGTAAATCTTTCTTCAACTAGTTTCAGACGAGCAGATTCTGCATCACCTTGTTGCAAGCCTGTTGCAGATACATCAAATCCTGCACTTGCAGCGATACCGACAGCTGCAGCGATTCCTGTAGTAAGAATTAAAATTCCGATAATAAGACCACTAATTTTACCAAGGTTTTTCGTTAACTGTAATTTTGTAAATGCTGAAATAATAGATACTAAAATAAGTGGCATAACGATCATTTGAAGTAATTTCACATAACCGTTACCAATTAAGCCAAACCAAGTATTTGATTCAATAATTACTTTAGAAGTTGGCTCATAAATGAATTGTAATATAAGACCGAATAAAATTCCGACTCCTAAAGCGGTAAATACACGTTTATTAAAAGATACATGCTTACGTTGCATATAATATAATACGCCAACTAAGATGAGCATGACTGCAACGTTAATTCCGACAAGCAGTGTATTCATGTTGATTCCCCCTAATTCCAATCTGTTATATAGAATATAAGGTAATAAAACCTATAAGTCAACTAGGAAATTCCGGGATTAAAAAAAAGATGGCAAAATGCCATCTTTTAATGTCCAGCCCCAGGGACAAGTAAAAATGTCGTGTAGTATGTAAATCCTATGAAGAAAACAGTTAAATATGCCCCGAATACGTATATATACATACGCTCTGTTAATTTTAAATAGCTTAAAAGTACGAAGAAACCTGTTTGTCCTAAAAATAGTAGTGCAGCCTGTTGCATATCTCCTACGTAAAACATAACCGAGAAAATTCCAGTCCAAAAGCCGAGAACGCGAAACATGCGATCCATGCTATTTCCCTCCTTTTCTAGAAAAAGTAAAACCTCTTTTCATTATAGTTTATTTTTCTTACTATTGTAAATATTCATTCATATAAAAAGAAGCCAATTATTATTGGCTTCTTTTTATATGAGAAATTAAATTGTTAGTTTATAATTACAAGATTTACATCCATCTAATAGACTATCATTTCGAGTTAATTCCATGTTAGGGAATAGGATTTCAAAAATTCCTTTCATCATATCTCCGTGCATGTTACAAATTTCAGTTGGATGATGAACAGCCACTTCTTTAAATGGACAATTGTGTACATCATAGAAAATTTTTGTTCCATCTGCACTTAATTCAAATGCAGGTGATAAGCCGGCTGTTGAGAAAGCTTCTTTTGCAATTTGAACTTTTTGTTCTACTGTTAAAGCACCTTCACTCACATTTAAACGTTGCATATGTTGTTGCATTAATTCGGCCCCGAATTGTTTTCCTGTTTCGTATAGCGCTTTCTCACCAGCAGCGCCAAGGCTAAGTAAAGAATTAAATGCTATTCTTGCTAACAATTGATAATCACGGAATGGAAATTGCAATTGAATAACATCTTCAGATAAGACATATAATCTGCTTGGTCTTCCGCCTTTTCCAGTTTTCTTTGTTTCCGATTTAAGCATATGAACATCTTCTAATTTAGATAAATGTAAACGTGCTACGTTTGGATGAATATCGAATTCATCTGCAATTTCTTGTACAGTTACGTAACTATGTTTTTGCGAAATATATTTATAAATGTAATAACGAGTTGGGTCAGCTAAAACACCTGTAATTTTTAAAGCTTGTTCCATGAGGATCTCCACCTTTATCACTTTATCCAAGATAATAACATTATAATACAGATAAACATGAGTATAGGTAATTTCAGACAATAATTCGGAAATTGTTCATAATTTCACAAACATATTTTTCCTTTTTCCTCTATTGAAAATACAAAAATCCAAATTTTTATTGTGCATGTTTTCATGCTATATACATAGTGAGGAGGGAAAAGTGATGAATGGGATTGAAATTTTTGCGAATACAATTTTAAAAGAAGCGTGTAGGGTACAAGCGTCAGATTTACATATTGTGCCCCGGCAGAAGGATGTAGCGGTGCAACTACGTATAGGAAAAGATTTAATGACGAGACAATGTATTGAAAAGGAGTTTGGAGAAAAACTTGTCTCACATTTTAAATTTTTAGCATCTATGGATATAGGAGAGAAACGGAAGCCACAGAATGGTTCGTTGTATTTGCAAATTGATGGACAAGAAGTGTATTTACGCCTTTCAACACTTCCAACAGTATATCAAGAAAGTCTCGTTATTCGCCTTCATTTACAAGCATCTGTTCAGCCCTTATCACATCTTTCGTTATTTCCAAGTACGGCAGCAAAACTACTCTCGTTTTTACGCTATTCACAGGGGCTACTCGTGTTTACTGGACCGACTGGTTCTGGGAAGACAACGACAATGTATGCATTATTAGAGGTAATTAGAAAAAAGAAAACACGTCGTATCATTACACTTGAAGATCCGGTTGAAAAAAGAAGTGACGATGTATTACAAATTCAAATAAATGAAAAAGCGGGTCTTACATATGAAACAGGATTAAAGGCTATTTTACGTCATGATCCAGATATTATTTTAGTCGGTGAAATCCGTGATGAAGAAACAGCAAAAATAGCTATAAGAGCAAGTTTGACAGGACATTTAGTAATGACAACGCTGCATACGAATGATGCGAAAGGAGCAATCATTCGTTTCATGGATTATGGTATAACGAGGCAAGAGATTGAACAGTCTTTATTGGCTGTAGCTGCACAGCGACTTGTCGAATTGAAATGTCCGTTTTGCAGAGGGAAGTGCTCAACTTTATGTAAATCAATGAGGCAAGTAAGGCAAGCAAGCATTTATGAGCTGCTATATGGGTATGAGTTAAAACAAGCGCTTAAAGAAGCGAATGGAGAATGTGTTACTTACAAACATGAGACTTTAGAATCGTCAATACGAAAAGGATATGCTTTAGGGTTTTTAGAAGATGATGTTTATGTTTAAGAAAACTTGGAGTTTAAGTAATCAAGTAGTATTGTTGAAACGTTTAGGAGAATTATTAGAAAAAGGCTACTCTCTTTTACAAGCATTAGAATTTTTACAGTTTCAATTACCTGTAGAAAAGAAAGTACAATTGCAACGCATGGTTGAGGGATTAAAAGATGGGAAAAGTCTACACGATTCTTTTCATCAGTTAAGGTTTCATCAGGACATGTTAAGTTATTTATTTTATGCCGAGCAACATGGTGATATTTCTTTCGCTTTGCAACAAGGAAGTGCACTTCTTTATAAGAAAGATAAGTATAGGAGAGACATGATGAAAATAATGCAGTATCCTATGTTTTTGGTGTTTTTTCTACTAATCATGCTTTTTATTTTCAACCTCATCTTATTACCTCAGGTTGAAATGGTTTATAGTTCGTTCGGTTCTAATACACCACTACTTACAGAACAAATTTTAAGTGCAATAAAAATGCTACCTTACATTATTTTAACCGCTATTGTAACTGTTATTATTGGATGTAGTTTATATATGTTGTATTTTAGGAAACTTCCACATATTAGACAGGTAAAAATCATGCATCGTATTCCCTTCATCAAAACATTTCTTATTTTAAAGCATTCACATTATTTTGCTACTCAGTTGAGTGGTTTATTAAATGGTGGACTATCAGTATGCGAAGCTTTAACAATAATGATGGAGCAAAGATATCATCCGTTCTTTCAATATGAAGCGAGCCGAATTGAAAGACAATTAATTGGAGGAGAACAGTTACAATCTATCATTGCTAAAAGTGGGTATTACGAGAAAGAACTTTCTTATGTTATTACGCATGGACAAGCAAACGGTAATTTAGCGATTGAATTAGGTGACTATAGCGATCTTATTATGGAAAAGATGGAACGGAAAATTAAACATATGGTAGTTATCATTCAGCCTATTTTATTTACATATATTGGAGGAATCGTTGTCCTTATGTATTTAGCGATGATTATGCCGATGTTTCAAATGATGAATTCTATTTAGGAGGCATTTGTATGCAGAATGAGGAAGGATTTACTCTGTTAGAGATGCTATTAGTAATGGTTGTCATAACTATATTATTACTATTAATTATTCCGAATGTAGTTACACAGCGCTCATCGATCCAAGGAAAAGGGTGTGCAGCTTACGTGAAATCTATAGAAGCGCAAATACAAGTATATCAATTACAACATAATAAAATTCCATCGTTAAAAGAACTGATAGATGAAAAGTATATTACAATTGATAAGTGTCCGAATGGCGAATCTATTCATATTTCAGATGATGGCACAGTATCAATTAGGACATTGTGAAACAACAGGGGTTTACTTTTTTAGAGATGTTACTCGTTTTATTTGCTATTTCTGTATTGAGTATAGTTACGTATTTTAGTGTTCATTCCTTATACGAGCGACAAAAAGTTGAACAATTTTTGAGACAGTTTTCAAATGATGTTTTGTATATGCAGCAATTAGCGATAAACCGTCAAAAGCACTATACATTACGTTGGTATAAAGATAGAAATTTGTATGCTATAAAAGAGTTAGGTACAAAGTATTATATCGTCAAGCGGGAGTATGAAGAAGATATACAAATTGATTTGCATACGTTTCCAAACCCGATGACATATAATCCAAGTGGAAATATTAATAGAGGTGGTACGATTATAATTTCGTATCGAAATTATAAATATGAAATTGTATTTCAGCTTGGAAGAGGGAGATTTACGTATCGTGAAATGTCAAAAAGGGTCCATAATGGCTGAAATGATTGTGTCGTTAAGTGTTTTAATGATGGCTGTATCGTTACTACTACCGCAAACAGTATTAGTTATGCAAGAAAGAAAAAATATACAAATTCGTTATAAGGCATCTGGGTTATTAAAAAAAGAAGCAGCTATATATATGTATGGAAATGAAGAAAAGCGAATAATAGAAAAGAATATGAATGGAATTGTGTATTACACATATTGGGGAGGCAATGAAGTTTGTACCATGTGGAGAGATGTGAAAGAAAGAATGGTGGAACAATGCTTTTATGTAGGAGAAAAAGTAAATTAGAATTTGGTTTTTCATTAATAGAAATGATTGTATGTCTGTTTCTATTATCAATATTTTTTTTGCTCTTTCCCCGCCTACATTTCATTGAAATGGAAAATAAACAGTCAAAAGGATTAAATGATTGGGAGTGGGATGTGTTTTTAGGTCAAACGCAATTGGAGTTTCGTGAAGTATCATCTGGAGAACAGCTAGCATTTGAAAATGGAGAAAGTATTTTAAGATTCCGATCGCGTAATGGGAGTGAAGTATCATATGAAAAAGAGAATAGTCGTCTTATAAGAAAGGTAAATAGGCGTGGGAGAGAAGTTGTTTTACAAAATATTGGAACGGTTTCTTACAAACTAACACCTCATGTACTCATTATAAATGTGAAAGATACTAGTGGGAAAATATATGAAGGGGTAGTTATGCGATATAGTGAAATGGAAATGAATGTATGAGAGGGCAAAATGGGTTTACAATGCCTGGAACGATCATCTTTCTTATTTTATTAACTTCTTTTTTTATATACGAAACCAATATGCTGCTTACAGATAAAAATTTTTATATGGAAATAGAACAAAAGTTTTTACTGGATGAACTACTTAACCGATCTATTACAGATATAAAAAAAGACTTACAGCAAAAAGAAAAAGAAGGTGCATTTTTCTTTCAGTATGAAAAGGGAGAAGCGAGTGGGAATTATGTTTTTGAAAATGATTCAATTTTCGTTGCGTTGCAGTGCAAACTCAAACAGGAAGCTTTCTATACGGTGAGCTTTCGGTATAGAAAAAAGGATGGAAAAATAGTCGATTGGATAGAAGGATAATATGTGAAATATATGGAGATAAACCAGGGGTTTCTATTATAAATTGAATTGACTTTTTAGAAGAAATGGATAAATATAATGATTAAAAGTTTAAATTTTCTCAAAAAAGAGAAAGGTAGAAAGAATATGATATATTCATGCTATCCAATCATTATTTTTAGGGAGAATAGGGAAATGACAAATAACAATCAAATAGGTGAAAATAAGGAACAAACTATTTTTGATCATAAAGGAAATACGATTATGACAGAAGATAGAGAAATACACATTATTTCAAAATTCGAAGAACCTCTTATTGTCGTATTAGCAAATGTACTAAGTGATGAAGAGTGTGATGAATTGATTGAAATGTCTAAAAATAAAATGAAGCGTTCTAAAGTTGGTTCATCACGTGATGTAAATAATATTCGAACAAGTAGCGGTGCATTTTTGGAAGACAATGAACTTACTTCAAAGATTGAAAAACGAATTTCATCTATCATGAATGTTCCTGCGTCGCATGGAGAAGGGTTGCACATTTTAAATTATGAAGTGGATCAACAATATAAAGCACACTATGATTATTTTGCGGAACATAGTAGATCAGCTGTTAACAATCGTATTAGTACGCTTGTAATGTATTTAAATGATGTAGAAGAAGGCGGGGAAACGTACTTCCCGAAATTAAATCTTTCTGTACATCCTAGAAAGGGAATGGCAGTATACTTTGAGTATTTTTATCAAGATCAATCACTAAATGAGCTTACGTTACATGGAGGGGCACCTGTAACGAAAGGCGAGAAATGGATTGCAACGCAGTGGGTGAGAAGAGGTACTTATAAGTAAAAGCGAGTGTTACGTTTTGTTCTTCATAGTATAAGAACAAAACGTTTTTTTATTAAACAAAGTAGCATCTTTCGTTATAATAACAATTAATAAATGACGATTGAGAGGACAGAAAATGAAATCTATATACATAACCGGCTATATGGGAGCAGGGAAAACAACAATTGGAAAAGCATTAAGTCAAGAACTTCAAATGGATGTTGTAGATACTGATCAAAAAATCGAAGAGAAGCAAAAGAAGGCAATTCGTGATATTTTTGCCGAAGAAGGCGAAATGACTTTTCGGGAATATGAAAGCGAAATGTTACGTTCGCTACCAGTCCATAATGTCATTATTACAACTGGTGGGGGAATTATTGAACGAGCGGAAAATCGCAAGTGGATGAAAGAGAACGGAACTGTCGTGTATTTATATTGTGATCCAAATGTAATTGCAGAAAGGCTTCGTGAAGATACGACACGTCCACTATTTCAAAAGAAAGATATAGATGCATTCGTAAAGAAATTTGAATCACGCCGAGCTTATTATGAAGAGGCTCATATTCATATCGATACGACAAATAAGTCTGTAAAGCAAATTATGAATGAATTAAAGGAAAAGATTAATGTATAAAAAAGTGGACATACTAATCAAGTAGAGGTGATGATAATATGTCTACTAATGATTATGTTCGCTTTGTGACGCAGCAGTTTGTGTCGTATATGGATGCTCCAAAAGAAGATCGAAAACAAAAGAAAGAACAACGCCGTGCTGAAAAAGAGCCATTTATGAATAAGTGGTTTGGTGTTATGCCGCTGAGTGCTGCTTTGTTTTATCGAAATGTAAAAAGTAAAAGAAAAAAATCAAGTTAAATTTTAGTCATATGTCTAGCAAAACAAAGATCCCCTAGTGTCGTAATACACTAGGGGATCTTTGTTTACTGCACGGATTCTTGTTCTTCCGTAACGGCATGTATTTTATTGTTCACCCATACGAACCCTATTCCGATACAAATAGAAATGCCCCAGCCGACAGCGGTCATAATCGCTCTCATTTCACCGTAGCCATCTACACCAAAAACAGAGATGAAATAAATTTTTAAAAAGCTTTTTAATATAAATTGTAGCCCGAAAAATAACGTTAAATATTGCAGTGCTGGATATATACGACTATCACGATAAAGCTCACGACTTTTATCGCGGTCATGGCCTTGCAGCGCTGCAATATCTGCTGCGAAATATAACATAAGTGGTTTTTTTATAAAAATTGTACATATGACGATAATACCGAGTACGATGTGATAATACGCATCGTTCCATAACATTCGTTCAGCTGACCCAGATAATAGATCTACCGTTGTATTAGAAATGAGTGTAATTAAAATAAAGAATCCTGTCACGTTAAACTGTTTTTCTTTTTTAAAGGTATACAGTGTATAAATAATCCCCGGAACAGAGGAAAGTAACATCGCGTAATAAGGATCGATATAAGGTTTTGCAAATTTCCAAATGAGGAATGGGATTACGAGATAAAAGACAAGATCTAATATAGCTTTTTTATTTTGATTCATACAAAGCCTCCTTAAGTCATACATATATTTTATAATATAATTTCTGAAAATTGTATAAGGTTTAATGGGAAAAGAAAAAATATATCAATTTTTGAGGGATTAGTAGATTGAAAAAAATTGCCCCTAGCGTAGTAAGTTTTTTTAGTATATAATAAAGGAAACGCTTTCATTTTTAGTTTGTTCACAAAATGGACGGAAAATCACATATTTACTATCGATATGTTGCTTTATAATGAAACTAATTAAATATACATGCATACAATATTGTGAAATAAATAACATAAATAATCTATATAAATGTAAACGTTATCAAAAGAGAGAGGTGGAGACAATGAGTAAATTTTTCTTCAATCATAATCCAGCAACAGTAGAGGATGGAAGGCTTGTTAAATATGCTGAAATTATTTATGGAGAAGGTGGCCGTTCTGTATTAGAAAATTTAATGGTGAAGGCATCTATCAGATTGCGTGATCGTTATCCGAATAAATCTGACGAGCAGATCTCGAACCTAGTAAATAAAGGCATCCATGATATGTTTCAAAAATATGTGAGCGAGTAAGAGTAGCCAATGGCTGCTCTTATTTTTTTGTATAAGGATTGAAACTCTAGCTGAAAATAAACATGTATTTTGAAAAACGCAAAAAGGAGTGGGAAAGATGAGCAATGGAATTGGACGTTCGAAAGAAAATCTTCCAACTGATGCAAATCATGTGAGCGCAAAGGATCGTGCACAGCAGAAACGTATGGCACAGAAAAAACAGCAAGAGCGTAGTGGCGATAGCGAGTAGGGTAGAAAATAGCTCAAAAGAGGCTCCTTCTAAAGCAGAAGGAGCTTCTTCAAGATAGAAAATGATTCGCGGTAACATAAAAAAGGCCACCGTTAATAATTTGCACTGTAATACGTGGTTCATACTGTTCTTGCAGAGCTTGTTTTTCAATTTCATAGCTCTCAGGAAGTTCGTCACTTTCTTCATAAAAACGGTTTAAAAGGTCTAGATCATGATTCCAACGCACTCTTGCTTCTTTTGCCCACGTATGGTCATCTTCTGCAATTATATTTTTTAAAGCGTCTTCTATGCGTTGTAAACCACTTTGAGGTTTAATGATGGGCGAGAGCGTAAAACAAAAATCAGGTATTTTTGGTGTAAGTTTAATGTTTGTTAATGTTTCATGAAAGTTTGCCATCATTGTTCCAGAAATGAGATGAATGCCAATCGAGTGAAGGATGTCTTTTTTTCGATCACATTGATAGGAAACTTTTATATTAATACCGAGCCAAGGGTGGAGCGGTGTATGTGTTGCCCCATTATGTCTTACATCCTCATATAAACGTATGTAAGAGCCTAATTCTTTTGTCGTTTGGAAAATTTGATGTAGACGTGGTGAACCGTAGTGAATAAGCTCACCATCATTTTCTTCATTTTCTTCATTTTCTGGATTTGTAATAAGAGTAAGGCGCATCGGATTCGGTACGCCTCCTGTTTTCTCAAGATAGTGCCAATAAAAAGGGCGATTCATTAATAATTTATCCATCTCAATTGTTAACTGTACATCTAATAAATGAGGAGAACGTTCTAAAATTTCACAGTTATTCGCCTCAAAGAAATTGTATAAGTAATTATGAATTTCATGTTGCTGCATAGCCTTGCACCTCAGCTTCATTTCGTTTCGCAAAGTCGATAATAGATGTTAAGTTTTCCATCTTAATTCTAATTTCACCTTCGCTTTTTGATTGCGCGAAAATTTCTTGAATGTGCGCGTCGATGTTTTTCATATTAATTCTCGTTAAAATTTCATCGAGTTCACCGATAACACGCTCGAATAAGTTGATTTTTTCATATAACAGTTTCAAAATATGTTCTTCAACAGTATGCTTTGTAGCTAAGTTATAAATATGAACATCATTCTTTTGACCGAGACGGTGAATACGTCCGATTCTTTGCTCAAGACGCATTGGATTCCATGGCAAATCATAATTGATCATATGGCTACAAAACTGTAAGTTAATGCCTTCTCCGCCAGCTTCCGTTGCAATTAACACTTGGGCACGATTTTGGAAAAGTTCCTTCATCCAATCTTTCTTCCCGCGTTTAAATCCGCCGCGGAATGGGACAGAAGAAATACCGTGTTGTTGTAAAAACCATTGTAAGTACATCTGTGATGCTCGGTATTCCGTGAAAATGACGACTTTATCGTCAATTTCTTTTATAAGCTCTAGAGCTTTAGTTGCTTTCGAGTTGAAAGGAATATGATTAATTTTGTCCATTAGCACATCGATATGTGGATCTTTTATATAATGTTCATTTTCTTTCTGTCTTTTTTCTACATGCTTTTTCAATGAATAGTAAACAGCCTCACGACTACTACACGCTTCCCGTTTTAAAGTTAACGATGAGAAAGCAGATGTGAAGGCGTCTTGTCCTCGCCAATTTTCGATATCATTATATAGAGCTTGTTCTTGTTCATTAAACTCAACAAAAATTGTACGTACATGTCTCTTCGGCCAATCGATACCGGTATTATGTCGTCTATTTCGCACCATTACTTTGTTAATGAGAGCTTTTAAGTCTTCATCTGATTCGGCTGAGCGATTTTTGGAAGCGTAATATTCTTCAAAGTTGGATTGATTGCCTAAATGTCCTGGCTTTAATAAAGAAACAAGGTTAAAAATTTCATCAATCTTATTTTGAACAGGAGTAGCGGTTAGTAATAAACAAAACTTCTTTTTTAATCGTTGTGCAAATTCATAGTTTTTTGTTTTATTATTTTTCAGTTTATGTGCTTCATCGATAATAATAAGGTCATATTCTAAGTTCAACACGATATCGCGATGTGGTGAACGTTTCGCAGTATCAATTGATGATACGATTACGTCAGCTTGTTCCCACGAGTAGCTTTTCTTTTGTGCTACAGCGGGAATGAAAAACTTTGTATTCAGCTCGTATGCCCATTGTGATACGAGAGAGGCTGGGACAAGTATAAGTACCTTTTTCACAAGCCCGCGGACCATGTATTCTTTCAAAATAAGTCCAGCTTCGATTGTTTTTCCAAGACCTACTTCATCTGCTAGAATCGCTTTACCATTCATTTGTTCAATCACATTTTGAGCGACTTCTAATTGATGCGGAAGCGGCGTGAAATGGGATAAATGTTTCGGTGCTTGTAGTCCATCAAAAGTAGGAACAAGTAACGATTTTTCTGTTTCATAAGCTAAGTGATATAAATCCCAGTTTGTCCAAGGACCATCTTCATCAATTCTATTTAAAAAATTGTTTTGCCACGTCCGATCTACGGAAATATCGACATTCATTACGACTCTCCCACCTTTTATAAACTAAAGTAATTATTTTTTAATGTATGATGATTTGCCTCAAAAGAAGGCATAATTATCGTTATTAAAGGCTATATGATAGACAATAATAAAGTATTAAATCTCAAAAGCTGTATTTATTGTGTTTTAACATAAAAAATTCTAAATTATTTTTTATGCTAGAATATTGATGAAATATAGCGAATGATGTTAGGATAATGGTGTGAAATGTGTGGAATCTTTCGTATTTTATCCAAGAAAGTGATTTTTTATTTACGCTTTCATAAAAAAATATAATGAGATTCCGTATATCCTATCTTTTCAGAATGAAAATGTTTAGAAAAAGGAAGCAACTTTTATTGATTTGTCAAAGCATAAGGGGGAGAGAGCATGATTACATTACAACGTACACCGTTATTTGATGTATACGCGAAGTATGGTGGGAAAACAATCGACTTCGGTGGTTGGGAATTACCAGTTCAATTTTCAAGCATTAAAGAAGAACACGAAGCTGTACGTACAGCTGCAGGTTTGTTCGACGTGTCTCATATGGGAGAAGTTGAAGTAAAAGGTGTAGATAGTTTAGCATTTTTACAACGTGTTGTTACAAATGACGTATCTACCTTAAAGGTAGGGGGCGCACAATATACAGCTATGTGCTACGAAAATGGTGGTACAGTAGATGATTTATTAATCTACAAACGTGGTGAAGAAGACTATTTATTAGTAATCAATGCATCAAATATAGAGAAAGATTACGAATGGTTAGCAAGTCATGTAATTGGCGATGCGACAGTAGTCAATGTTTCTAGTGAAGTTGCACAGCTTGCAATTCAAGGACCAAAAGCAGAAGGCATTTTACAAAAAGTTGTGTCAGAAGATTTGAAAGAAATTAAGTTCTTTAAATTTAAAAACAATATTCTTGTAGATGGAATTCCAGCACTTGTATCTCGTACAGGTTACACAGGTGAAGATGGATTCGAAATTTACTGTAAGAGTGAAGATGCTGCAAAACTTTGGGAGAAACTTCTTGAAGTTGGAGCAGAAGAGGGCTTAAAAGCATGTGGTTTAGGTGCTCGTGATACACTGCGATTCGAAGCAACATTACCACTTTATGGACAAGAATTATCAAAAGATATTACACCGATTGAGGCTGGAATTGGCTTTGCGGTAAAAACAAATAAAGAAGCAGACTTCTTTGGAAAAGCAACGTTAAAAGAGCAAAAAGAAAACGGTGCGCCTCGTAAATTAGTCGGCATCGAAGTAATCGAACGTGGAATTCCTCGTACGCATTACCCTGTATTTATTGGTGAAGAAAAAATTGGGGAAGTAACGAGTGGTACACAATCTCCAACGTTAAAGAAAAGCATTGGTTTAGCACTAATTGATGTAAAATACGCAGCAGTTGATACAGAAGTAGAAATTGAAATTCGTAATAAACGCGTCAAAGCAGTAGTTGTTCCAACACCATTTTACAAACGTTCAAAGTAACGGGGAGAGGGGTAGATTTCATGTTGCATCGTTATCTTCCAATGACAGAAGAAGACAAAAAAGAAATGTTACAAACGATCGGCGTTCAAACGATCGATGAATTATTCTCTGATATTCCAGAGAGTGTTCGTTTTAAAGGGGATTTAAAAATTAAAGAAGCAAAATCAGAGCCAGAGCTTTTAAAAGAGCTATCTCAAATGGCTAGTAAAAATGCTAACTTAAAAGAATACGCTTCTTTCTTAGGAGCAGGCGTATACGATCATTATGCTCCAGTAATTGTAGATCATGTTATTTCTCGCTCAGAATTTTATACAGCTTACACACCATACCAACCGGAAATTTCACAAGGGGAATTACAAGCAATCTTTGAATTCCAAACAATGATTTGTGAATTAACAGGAATGGATGTAGCAAACTCTTCTATGTATGACGGGGGTACAGCTTTAGCTGAAGCGGCAATGTTAGCAGCTGGCCATACTCGCAAAAAGAAAATTCTTGTATCTAGCGCGGTTCATCCAGAATCAAGAGCAGTACTTGAAACGTATGCAAAAGGTCAAAATCTTGAAGTTGTTGAAATTAATCATAAAGATGGTGTAACAGATTTAGACGTATTAAAAAGTGAAGTAGATGATACAGTTGCTTGTGTAATCGTTCAATATCCAAACTTCTTTGGACAAGTTGAAAAATTAGCTGATATTGAAAAAATCGTTCATCAACAAAAATCATTATTTATCGTTTCTTCAAATCCATTATCATTAGGCGCATTAACACCACCAGGGAAATTTGGTGCTGATATTGTAATCGGTGATGCACAACCATTTGGTATCCCAACGCAGTTTGGTGGACCGCATTGTGGTTACTTTGCAACAACGAAAGCATTTATGCGTAAAATTCCAGGACGTCTTGTTGGACAAACTGTAGATTCAGATGGTAAACGTGGATTTGTATTAACGTTACAAGCACGTGAACAGCATATTCGCCGTGATAAAGCGACATCTAACATTTGTTCAAACCAAGCGTTAAATGCATTAGCAGCTTCTGTTGCAATGACGGCACTTGGCAAACAAGGTGTGAAAGAAATGGCACGTCAAAACATTTCTAAAGCACAATATGCAAAACGTCAATTTGAAGCGAAAGGCTTTACTGTAACATTTGCTGGACCATTCTTCAATGAGTTTGTTGTAGATTGCAAACGTCCAGTGAAAGAAGTAAACGATGCATTATTACAAAAGAATATTATCGGCGGTTACGATCTAGGCCGTGATTATAAAGAGCATGAAAACCATATGCTTGTAGCGGTAACTGAGCTTCGTACGAAAGAGGAAATTGACACACTTGTAAACGAAATGGGGGCTATCCAATGAAGAACCAAGACCAAGCACTTATCTTTGAAGTGACTAAAGAAGGACGCGTAGGATATAGCTTACCCAAATTAGATGTAGAAGAAGTGAAACTAGAAGATGTGTTTGAGAGCGATTATATTCGAGTAGAAGATGCAGAGCTACCAGAAGTATCTGAACTTGATATTATGCGCCACTATACAGCACTTTCAAACCGTAACCACGGTGTTGATTCTGGATTCTATCCACTTGGATCTTGTACGATGAAATATAATCCGAAAATTAATGAGAGTGTAGCTCGTTTCGCAGGATTTGCAAATATTCATCCACTGCAAGATGAAAAGACAGTACAAGGTGCAATGGAATTAATGTACGACTTACAAGAGCATTTAATCGAAATTACAGGTATGGATACTGTTACTTTACAACCAGCAGCTGGTGCACACGGAGAATGGACAGGTTTAATGTTAATTCGTGCATACCATGAAGCAAATGGTGATTTTAACCGTACGAAAGTAATTGTGCCTGACTCTGCTCACGGAACGAATCCAGCATCTGCAACTGTAGCTGGTTTTGAAACAATTACAGTAAAATCAAATGAAAATGGCCTTGTTGATTTAGAAGACTTAAAACGTGTTGTCAATGAAGAAACAGCAGCACTTATGTTAACAAATCCTAATACATTAGGTCTATTTGAAGAAAATATTTTAGAAATGGCAGAAATTGTCCATAATGCAGGCGGTAAATTATACTATGATGGTGCAAACTTAAATGCGGTATTAAGCCAAGCGCGCCCAGGAGATATGGGATTTGACGTTGTGCATTTAAACCTTCATAAAACATTTACAGGTCCTCACGGCGGTGGTGGCCCAGGTTCTGGTCCAGTAGGTGTGAAAGCTGATTTAATTCCGTACTTACCAAAACCGATTTTAGAAAAAACGGAAAATGGTTATCACTTCAACTACGACCGTCCAGAAGCAATTGGTCGTGTGAAGCCATTCTATGGTAACTTCGGAATTAACGTTCGTGCATACACGTATATTCGCTCTATGGGTCCAGATGGCTTGCGTGCAGTAACTGAGTATGCTGTATTAAATGCGAACTATATGATGAGAAGATTAGCGCCATTCTACGATCTTCCATTCGATAGACATTGTAAGCATGAATTTGTATTATCAGGTCGTCGTCAAAAGAAACTTGGCGTACGTACATTAGATATTGCAAAACGTCTGCTTGATTTCGGTTACCATCCACCAACAATTTACTTCCCATTAAATGTGGAAGAATGTATTATGATTGAGCCGACAGAAACAGAATCAAAAGAAACATTAGATGGTTTCATTGATAAGATGATTCAAATCGCTAAAGAAGTAGAAGAAAATCCAGAAGTTGTACAAGAAGCACCGCATACGACAGTCATTAAACGTTTAGACGAAACGATGGCTGCACGTAAACCAGTTTTACGTTATGCAAAGCCAGCTCCTGTACAAGTTTGATTAGAATAACAAAAAAAGAACTCGCTGCGGCGGGTTCTTTTTTTGTATGGAGAATTTGTGCAGAAATAGTGAAGAAAATGTTAAAAAATTATATTTTTTGTTTCCTAATGGTGTAAAGGTGTAGTTTTATAGGTAGTTTTGTTGAAAAAGTCGGTTTGATAAAAGTATTTATTTTTGTTAGAATTTTATTGAAATTAAGAAGATGTGATGAGGCAAAAATTACTCATTTTTATGTATATGTGAAAAAACGAGCAAGACGGGGGTGAAAGTGTGGGATATCGATGTTATAGAATGGTATACCATTTAGAAAATGGAGAAACAATTAAAGATGTAAAAGAATTTTGCTATCGAGACCAAGGGAAAGTGTTAGAAAGAGTAGCAAATCGTGTAATGGATAATAGAGAAGTGACGGCAATTGATAAACAAGGAACAATCATTTCAATAGCATGTGAGGACATTGTAAAGGTGGAACTTGATTACATAACAGAAAGTTAACCTTGAGTCATATCGAATTATTCGATAAAATAAACTGTTGAATGGTGAAGTGAGAAGAGAGGAGTTTATCATGGGTAGTACAAGACACTTTTATATGTTTATCTTAGCGTTTGTTCTTGTTGTGGCATTAACGATTTACTTAATCGTTGACAGCAGCTGGTACAACACAGTTCATCCGGCATTTCTTCTGTTTATGTATATAGGAATTGCAGTAGTAAGTTTCGGAATGAGAGACGAGATGTTAGATCGCTTTGAAAAGTGATACATATACGAAAGACCAACAGGGAAATGTTGGTCTTTTTTTCTTGCCAAAAATAGGATGGTGTGTATATACTGTGTATATAAGATATATACAGTATATACACAAACTGGAGGAAAACATGAATATTATTATTTCGAATTCTTCCCAAGACCCTATTTATGTGCAAATAAGAAAACAATTAAGCCAGCTTATTTTAAATGGTGGTTTAAAGGGTGGAGACCAATTACCGTCTATTCGTAGCTTAGCGAAGGAATTGCAAATTAGTGTAATTACAACGAAGCGTGCGTACGAGGAGCTTGAAAAAGAAGGATATATAGAAACTGTTGCTGGGAAGGGGACTTATGTTTCATGTAAAAATAATGAACTACTAAAAGAACAGCGGCTACGTCTATTGGAAAGTAAGGCTGAAGAAATCGTAAAAGAAAGTAAAGTGTTGCAGCTTTCACTTGAAGAACTGCAGCAGATGATTGCGTGTTTATATAAGGGGGAATAAGAGATGTTAGAGCTAAAAAATGTTTGTAAAAGTTATGAAGATTTCGCAGTGAAAAATATAAGTTTTACATTACCACGAGGATATATTATGGGGTTTGTCGGACCGAATGGTGCTGGGAAAAGTACAACGATCAAAATGATTATGAATTTAATTAGAAAAGATAGCGGCAATATAAAAATTTTTGGCAAAGACAATAAGAAAGCCGAAAAGGACATAAAACAAAATATTGGTTTTGTATATGATGAAAACTATTACTACGAAGATTTAACGTGTGAACAAATGAAACGTATTATTGCACCGTTATATAAAAAGTGGGACGAAAATCAATACCAATCGTATATGCACAGATTGCAAGTTCCAAAGTATAAAAAAATTAAAGAGCTATCTAAAGGGATGAAAATGAAGTTTGCGATTGCAATCGCACTTTCACATCATGCCGAATTCATTATTATGGATGAACCGACAGCAGGATTAGATCCAGTTGTTCGGAGCGAATTACTTGATATGTTGCAAGAAATTGTAATGGAAGATGAAGTATCTGTATTATTCTCAACCCACATTACAACGGATTTAGAACGTATTGCAGATTATATTACGTTTATCAATGACGGAGAAATTATATTTACTGGTGAGAAAGATGAATTGATGGAGAACTACGTAAGCGTAAAGGGAAGTAATGATTTATTGGATCGAGAAGGAAAAGAGCTATTTGTTGGATTACGAAAAAACAAATTTGGTTTTGAAGGTTTAGCGAAGGATAAACAAGCAATTATCGATTGGTTTGGAAATGAGGTTGTAATAGAAAAGCCTACATTAGACGATATCATCGTTTACACTGCGAAAGGGAGAGGTGCTTATGCGTCAGCTCATCTATAAAGATTTGTTCTTTTTTCGGGTTACGTGGTTAGTCTATTTTATTATGCCCCTTGTTTTCTTTGGATTAGAGCCAGATGGTGAATTGTTATTTCCGATGAGTTGCTTACTCATAACGATATCATCTTCTATGATACTAATAGCGATGGATGAAAAAAATAAAAGTGATGTTATTATAAATAGTTTACCTGTTGGACGAAAGGATATCATTATTGCTAGATATATTTCGGGTGTAATATTCATTGTAGGTGGCATGATTTCTACTATGCTAGTTGTTTTTCTTATAAGAGGTATCGCTGTCATTGGTGATATTGGAGCTTATCATCCTAATTTGTATATTGAAATTCCTTGGTATGTAGTAGTCAGAGGTGCTGTATATTCTTTAGTTTATATTACAGCATTATTCCCGAGTTATTATGGAACAAAATCAAAAATAGTACGTGGAATATTTACAGGTGGAGCCGCTGGAATAGGTGTTATTGTTGGAATGTTTATTGGTGACGGAGAAAGCGCTACGGCATCATTCATTGATTGGATTGTGAATCCATTACATCTTGGTGTATTTATAGTTGGATTCATTACATTATTTAGTATTTATATCGCTTCTATGTTTCTTACAATTAAAATTTATGAAACGCGTGATTTATAGAGAGGAGAATTTATATGCAGCAATTGATTTTGAAGGAGTTTTTCTTGCAGAAGAAGATGTTTCCTTTATATTTTTTAATACCTATTTTCTCTGTTTTTAGGAATCTAGTCCAACCAATGGGGATTGCAATAGGGTTATTTATAACATGTAGTACGATTATATCTATTTCTTTTTATTATGAAGAGAAAAGTAAAACAGAAAAAATATTAGTGAGTTTGCCTATAACGAGAACAGAGATAGTTATAGCTAAATATATTGCAAGTTCATTATTTATTATGGCTGGTTTGAGTACAACTTTTATAGTCATAATATTAGGGAATATTCTATTGAACAGAGATATAGTTATGCCTGGATATGCAGTATTTTCAGCAATAGTAGCAACTTTGATTTATTGTGCAGTAACGATACCGACTAATTACATTGGGGGATATAAAGTTATTACTGTCTTGAATTTGATTATGCTTTTTCCTTTAATGGGTATGATTGGTCTTATGTGCAATATTTTTGGTGATAAAACAATTATGTTAAAAGTACTTCACTCTCAAGAGGCTACACAAGCAATGGGTGTTCTTGGTATCGGAGTATTAGTGAGTATATTCGTATCAATGTTCCTCTCAATGAAAATGTTTCAGGAGGCAGAGTTATAGAAGGGACATTTTCATATTAGGAGGTATAATACATGATCAAGCAACTAATTTTAAAAGATTTCATCATTCAATGGAAATTTTTAATTTGGTACATACTGTATCCTGTTTTCTTTTATATAGCCTTAACAGATACGGAAAATCTGTTCATCATTATGTCAGTAATTATTACAATTGGGGCAACAGTAAAAACATTTGAAGCAGATAGTAAAAATGAGAGTGAAGTTATAGTAAATAGTTTACCAATATTGAGAAAACAAATTGTGTATGCGAAATATATAGTAGCAATTATTATTCTTTTTATAAGTGTAACGGTCGGTTGTTTCACGATGGGAATGAAGAGAGGGGTTAACTTATTTGAATTTATTGAAACGACAATAGTTGCTAGTATTAGCTTTATTTTAGTGTATTTAAGCTTTGTATTACCAATATCCTTTTGGCTAGGGTATAAGAAAACTATTTTTATTACGATAGTAATATTCATGGCACCGATAGTTGTTTTAGAAGTTTTGTTTCAAATCAACTTGGAACAAATTCAATTATATAATACCTTGTTATTCATTGGTTCAATATGCATGTTCATAGCATCTATCTTTGTTTCAGTAAAAATATATGAAAAAAAGAGAATTTTAAAAGGTGCCTTAAAAAAGGCACCTTCTTCAATAACGACAATACGAGAGCAGTAGTTTATAAAAAGAAACGCTATTTGGCACATCTTTTGGAGTATGTAATATAAAGCTGAAAACGATGATGAGAATAAGAAATAGGAAAAATAAAAATAGGATTTGTTTATGTATAGAATTTGGCATATTATTCACTCCTTTTTTAGGTAGTCTGTCCAAAAGAAAGGAGTGTATGAAAAATTTTAGGAGGGGAGAATGATGAACAAAAGAAAATGGTTATATAGAATAGGGGTACTTTTCGTTTCAATCGGTCTCATATTAGCAAATTTTTATTCAGACATACCATCACCGTTTCCTAATTTGCATAAAGGGATTGGTATAAGTATTGTCATAGTTGGTCTGTTTTGTCTTATTGCATCTAACTTTTATAGAAAATCTGAATGAATACAAAAAAGGACAGTTACTCTTTTTTAGAAGTACTGTCCTTTTTAAATAACTTATTCCATAGCTTGGCGATACTCCATATAATGACGATTGCAATGGAGGCGATAATGGACCAAACAATCGATATAATTTCAAGTGTCATGTTAGGAAGGAATGTGAGAATGGATAATACTTTATGAAACAATGATTCTATTATATGAAAACTTATTTGTAATAGAATGACAATCCCGAGTGTAATCCATGCTAACAGTTGATTCCCTTTTTCTTTCCACATGACATTCACCTCACGTTAGCTTAATAGTTTTAAGCCAACAGCGCCGCATAAAATGCAGCTTAAGAAAGCAAGACGACGCCAATCCGCTGATTCTCGGAAAATGAGAATGCCTAGAAGTGCACTTCCAGCAGTTCCGATTCCAGTCCAAATCGCGTAAGCAGTTCCCATCGGTAACGTGTTCATCGCAAGAGATAAGAAGAAGAAGCTTACGCCGAAGTTAGCGATTAAAATAACTTTTGGTGCCCAGCCTTTCTTTTCAGTGGCTACTTTCATAAAGAGTACACCAATAATTTCACAAATACCAGCTAGAATTAAAAATACCCAAGCCATTTTATGCAGCCTCCTGCGTTTCTTTTTCTTCTGTTACTCGTTTTAGACCAATTACTCCGAAGAAGATTAAACCGATTAATAAAACTTTTACAATAGAGAAAGGTTCTCCGAAGATGAAAATCTCTGTAAGAACGATTCCGCCAGCTCCGATTCCTGTGAAGACTGCATATACAGTGCCGACAGGTAAATCTTTATAAGCTCTAAATAATAAGACGAAACTAATTGTAATTAATAGAGCAACACCAGCCCACTCAAGTGGTGCCTCCGCTTTTTTTAGTCCAATCACCCAAAAGATTTCAATAATACCAGCGATGATTACATAAATCCATGCCATATGTCATTTCTCCTTCCTACCAGTCGTTAGGTAAAGTGCTTAAAAACGACGCATTGCAAAGGAGCAATCCGTCAGTTTGAAAGTCCACGCCAAAATACTTTCCAAGAAGCGTCTAAACGTGTCTCAAAACGATTTAAACCTGCGTATAATAGTTCAACCATAAGACCATCGAGTAAGCATAGAAAAGCCTCTAAGGCGTCTTTTACTTCAATGTTATGCAGCTCATCTTGTTCGCTTGCTCTTTTAAATACAGGGAATAAAAGTTTTCCGACGTTTTCAATGTGTACATTTGCTTTATCAATAATTTGTTCGCGAAATGCATCAGGCGGAAAATAAGAAGTTCGTAACCAAAACATTGATTCTTCACTTTCACCAAATCGTTTTGCATAGCCTTTTAATAATTTTAAAAGCAATTCTTCAGTGGACGAATTGGAAAAGCTTTCGATATCGCCTGTGAAGCTCTGCAAATCTTTTTGAAGAGCAGATTCTAAGCATATGAAATATAGCTCTTCTTTTCCTTTAAAGTGTGCGTAAATCGATGGTTTTTTAATCCCAACTTCTTGAGCAATATTTGCCAATGAAGTTCCTTCATAGCCGTAGCGTGCAAAATGAGAAAGTGCTACAGCTTTAATGCGGTTTGCTGTCATTTTCATCCCCTACCTACCGTTCGTTAGGTTAATTATATGAGATGAAAAATATAATGTCAATAGGTGAAGAGCTGAAAAAGAGCATTATAGGTAACGCTCTTTTTAGACAGTCTCTCGCTTAATTAAATGGAATGAAAGCTCTTTTGCACTGCCGACAATTTGCTCGCTTTGAATCTGCTTATGGAATAAAGAAAAAGCATGTGAGCCCATTGCGAGACCGGGATGTTCAATTGTGGAAATTTCTAATGCCTTTGAAATTTCATGATTATCAAATCCAAGGATAGCAAGGTCTTCAGGTACTCGGATGCCATGTTTTCGAGCCTCTGTTAATAAACCAGCTGCAACTTGATCGTTCGCTGTGAAAATAGCAGTTGGACGATTTTTCATATTTAAAATACGATGGAGTATTTGTGCTCCGTCCTGCATTGTATAGCATTGGTGGAAAATCCATTCAGGATGCAACGTCTTCCCTTCGTTACAAAGTGTATCGGCGAACGCCTTTTCACGCTCCATGGAATTTACACTTGTTTTTCTCGCTAAACAAATTCCGATCTTTTCATGGCCTTTACTTAGTAAATAGGTAGTACCGAGACGAAAGCCTTCATAATGATCTACGTAGATGGATGAAATGAGGGGATGGTTCATTTTTTCACATGAAATAATAGGGGCAAATTTTGCGAAAGGTTCGATTTGTTCCCAAGAGCTCGTCCGGGAGCAAATAATCATCCCATCAAATTGTTTCATTTTCATCATTTCAAGAACACGAATTTCTTCAAGGCTATCGTAATTTGTTTGGCATAAATTAATGTGATACCCAGCTAATAATGCTTCGTTACCAATTCCTTCAATAATGGTACTGAAGTAGGGGAGGTTAATGAAAGGGAGCATAACGCCAATTGTATATGTTTTCCCTCTTATTAAATGGACAGCATTTATATTTTTTGCGTAGTTTAATTCTTCAACAGCATCTAGAACACGCTTACGCTTTTCTTCTTTTACGTAAGGGTGATTATTCAGGACACGAGAAACAGTTGATATCGATACACCAGCAGTTTTAGCAATTTGTTTTATATTGGCCATATGTATCACCTCTTTCTCTTATTATAAAGGGAAAATAATAAGAAAGAAAAAATCTTGACCTGAAAAGCTTTTCACAAACTATGGTATTAATAAGACTTCTTTTTATTCGCGTAACCTTTTCACTTGGGCGTAAGAATGATAGGGGTCTTTTTTGTTTGCAAAAAGTGTTGTCAAAATGTGTGAGAATAACGTGGAAAGTTTTCAAAGGTGTAGTTTGGTGACAAAGCGAATATGAAGAGCATATAAAGTGAAACTTTAATCAGTGGGCGCCATCCCCCACTGATTATTAGCCGGCACTAATCGGGCCGTTAGTGCGGGATCAACGCTTCGTTCGTTAAGAGAGCGGTATGAAAGGGCGGAAACAAATTGAAAAAAAGAATCATTTGTTTCGTGTTTTCTAGTTTTGTACTTAGTTCGTGTTCGTTTCAGCAAACGATACAAGAAGAAAAACACTTTGTGGGAACAACAGGAGGAGCTATGGATCGTGTTACGGATCCTATTCCGCTAAAGGAAATTCCAAAATATTTTCCGGTGAAGTTTAAAGTTCCAACGTTTTTACCGTACGACATTATAAGTGATGTAAAGGGTGAAGTAAGAACGCTTGGGAAAAAGAAGGCTGTCTTAACGATTAAATATAAACAGCAGGAGCAAGGTAGAAATGAGTATATTGAGTTAAATGTCGCGAACTTTCCTTATAGTTTTCCGGATTTCGTGGAAGAGAAGCGATTTCAAGAACAAATGAAACTAAATAATGGAAGGTCTGCTTATTTTAAAAATAAAGATGATTATGAACGTGGTGACGAATTTGCTACGCTTCTATGGAAAGAGAAAGGAATTGAATATCAGCTATTGTATCGGAATGTAGAAGAGAGCGATAAAGACACGATTAAGCAAAATTTATTATACATTGCGAATAAGATGAAATGAAAAAACTAGCTGATTTATTCAGCTAGTTTTTTGTATGTTATTATTTCTTTTTAATTTTGCCTGTCCAAGATTTAAATCCACCTTGTAATTGGTAGAAATCTTTGTAGCCTTGTTTTTTTAAGTATTGCGCTGCACGACCTGTACGGAATCCGCTTTGGCAATATAAGTAAACAGGTTGATCTTGACGAAGTTCTTTATGGCGAAGGCGAATTTGTGATAACGGAATGTTACGTGCACCTAAAATGTGCCCTGCGTTATATTCATCTGTTTCACGAATATCGATAAGCTGTGCTTTACGGTAGCCAGCGCGAAATTCTTCTTCTGTAAGAGTTTTAATTAATTTTTTCTGATAGAAGTACATCCATACAGTGTAGCCGATGAATGCTACGATTACGGCTAATAAAATAATCCAAGTTGTTGACACGATGCTATCGCTCCCTTTTTTCTTATCCTACTTTCAATATTATAATGCCCATATGTATTTATGCAACAGAATCATTTGCATATAAGAAGAAATTTCGTATTCTTTCACAAATTTTGTCGAATTTGGTAGACTAGAGAATGTGAAAAATACTTGGTTATATGAGGTGCAGGATGGGAAAAGAAAAATGGTGTTATATTAACTCTGGTCAATGTTCACCGGCATTTAATATGGCGTTAGATGAATGTTTATTAAATTGGCAAAGTGAAAAGAAAATGCCACCAACAATTCGTTTTTATGAATGGGAAGTACCAACATTAACAGTTGGATATTTTCAACGTGTTGAAAAAGATATTAATATGGATGTAGTTAACGAAAAGAAATATGGATTCGTTCGTCGTCAAACAGGCGGCAGGGGTGTACTACATGACAAAGAGTTAACGTATAGTGTTATTGTGTCTGAAGATCATCCGAATATGCCGAAAACAGTTACAGAAGCGTATCGTGTTATTTCGCAAGGCTTATTAGATGGTTTTAAGGCATTAGGGCTAGAAGCATATTATGCAGTTCCAAAAACAGAAGCAGATCGTGAAAATTTAAAAAATCCACGTTCAGGCGTATGTTTTGATGCACCATCTTGGTATGAAATTGTAGTGGAAGGAAGAAAAATTGCTGGTAGTGCTCAAACACGTCAAAAAGGTGTTATTTTACAGCATGGATCGATTCCATTAGAAATTGATTTAGATAAACTATATGATCTATTTTTATTCCCAAATGAACGTGTGAAGGAACGTATGAAAAGTATGTTTTCTTCTAAAGCGGTAGCAATTAATGAATTAACAGACCGTACATTTACGATAGAACAGTTAATTAAAGCGTTTGAAATTGGGTTTGAAAAAGGATTGGATGTAGAACTTGTTCCATATGAATTAACAGAAGAACAGTTACATGAAGTTCAAACGTTAGCGAAAGAGAAGTATGAAAGTAATGAGTGGAATTATAAAAAATAAGAGATGGCAATTGCCACCTCTTATTTTTTTATAGTAAATTAAGTACTTTTTCTACTTTGATTCCTTTATCTTGTAAAGAACGAAGGCGACTTACAACGTCCATAATTTCTTTGTCAAATGTAACGCTAATACCTTGGCTTTGTAGTTCTTCTTTTAAGCTTTCAATAGAATCATCTATGTCGATGCCAAGCTCGTAATCTTGACAAACTTCAATTGTCTTTTTCACGAGTTTAACATAATTTTCTTGTAGTTTTGAATTTGTTTCAGTCAAAGCAGGCTGCTTCGGTTTTGCAGGAGCAACCGGTGCTGTTTCTTGCTTTGTAACTGGAGTAGGGACTACTTTTTTCACAGGTGCTGGAGTAGTTAGTTCTACAGCCGCTTCTACACTTACTGGCTTCGGTGTCGGTACCGGAGTAGGCTTAGGTGCCATAGCAGGTGTTTCCACACGCGTAACAGGCTTAGGAGCGGGTGGAATTGCTTTTGGAGCTTCTACAACTACTTCTTTTTTCGGCGCTGCTTCTACCTGTGTTTCTTCTTGCTCGGCAGCGTCTTTATTTTCTTTACTCCACATAACGCGTTCAATTTCTAGAGAAACATTGTTTTTGTTCATCGCTGTTAATGTAACTTTACCAACTTCAGCGTTTCCAGTGAAATCAACAATTTTATAAATAACACTCTTGTTCCAATCCACGTTTCCGCTCAAAAATAATTCTTCGTTACATTTCGGCGTTAAGCCCTCGATTTTAATTTCTGCGTTTACACCGTTTTCACTATATACCATAATTAGCGAAGCATTTACATCTTCGTCTGCTAACATTAGTTCACGTACCATTTTGCCGGTGCGTACTTGCGTTTTCTTCTTAACTGACATCTAATTTCTCCTCTCAAAAATTCAGTAATAATAAAAAAATCGTATAACGAAAAATAATTGCTCACGAAGATTTATGATACCGATAATAAAAGCATCACGTCAACAATTAACTTTAATTATTTTGCATTTTTCTTATTTTCTTTATGAAATTTTTCAATTTGTAAAATTAGACAGAAGAAAAACAGCCTTTTGAAGGGCTGTTAAAAATTTGATTTTTTGTATAGTAATTTATATAAAATAAAAAATAAGATAGCAATTAAGGCACTTTGCCAAAAGTTTAGATGGTAAATGAGATAAGGTTGCTTTTGGAAATAAATATTTAAGAATACAGCGGAACAAAATGGAGTAGCAAATGCGAATCCAAATAGAATTCTTCTTTTCCAATTCATTTTCTGATCAAAGGAGTAACGCTTTAATAAATATAAAATAAATAGTATACCTAGTATAATTATTGAAACAGACAAAGTAGTTCCAAGGATGCTAAAAGGCGGACTTGATAATGTATTGTTTTTTTCAAAGAGAAACATAAAAAATGAAATAATTGCATTTATGCCAAACTGTATAGCAAGAAGTAAGCTAATAGAAAATCCAATTAAAGAAGTTTTTTCTAACTTTGTTTGAGTTGGTAAAGCTGATATAAGTTCATCGCAATAAGATTGTAAATTATCTCCAAAGATGTCATAAGCGTTTTTATTTTCTGCTTGTGCTTCGATGAGGTGATCTAATATTTCTAGTAACAGTTCCTCCATTTGTTGCTCGGGTACGTTTGATATTCGAAGATATACTAACATATCACCATAAGCAGCCTCGTTTTCGGAAGTTAGAAGCTCACGTTTTTTATTATTCAATTCAATCATGTCTTGTGCATTCATCCCTATCACTCCCCCTGTAATAAGTTATTTACCGTAGTAGAAACCATTCCCCAGCTTTGTTTAAATTCTTCAAGTTGTTCTAACCCTTTATCGGTTACGTGATAATATTTTCGCTTTGGACCGAGTGAGGAAGCTTTTAATGTTCCTTCAATCAATTTTTCTTTTTGCATACGTAACAATAACGGATATATGCTTCCTTCGCTTACGAATGTAAAGCCGTGCTTATTTAATTTTGTACTCAGTTCATATCCGTACACTTCTTCTTGTGAAATAATGTATAGGATGCAACCTTCGAGCACACCTTTTAACATTTGGCTGTGCATGATTTCACCACCTTTTATTTAGGTAACTTGCGTTGCAAGGTAGCTGTTATCCAAATTATAACATTCAGTAACTTGCAAAGCAAGTTACTGAAGTGGAAAACTTTAATGCGTGTTAATTTTTCAATGCTTCCCATACTAACGAGAGGAGGGAAGCATATGAAACCATTTATGCCAAAACTCGTTTACTTTGAACCAAAGGCACTTGAATATCCACTTGGAAAAGAGCTTTATGAGAAGTTTACGAAGATGGGATTAGAAATTCGTGAAACGACATCACATAATCAAATTAGAAATTTGCCAGGAGAAAATGATTTGCAAAAGTATCGTAATGCAAAGGCTACACTTGTCGTTGGAGTGAGGAAGACGCTAAAGTTTGATACGTCAAAACCGTCAGCTGAATATGCAATTCCGCTCGCAACAGGGTGTATGGGACATTGTCATTATTGCTATTTGCAAACGACACTTGGGAGTAAGCCTTACGTTCGTGTGTATGTCAATCTTGATGAAATATTTGAGAAGGCAAAGCAATATATGGATGAAAGGGCACCTGAAATAACAAGATTTGAAGCAGCGTGTACATCAGACATTGTTGGAATTGATCATTTAACACATGCATTAAAGCGGGCGATTGAATTCATTGGAGAAAGTGAATATGGGCGCTTACGTTTCGTCACGAAATATTCGCACGTTGATCATTTATTAGATGCAAAGCATAATGGGAAAACTCGTTTTCGATTTAGTATAAATTCACGATATGTAATTAAAAATTTTGAACCAGGGACATCGCCGTTTGAGGAGCGAATAGAGGCTGCACGTAAAGTAGCAGGTGCGGGTTATCCACTTGGATTTATAGTTGCGCCGCTTTATATGCATGAAGGGTGGGAAGAAGGATACCGTGAACTATTTGAGCGACTGTACAATGCACTAAAAGATTTATCGATACCAAATTTAACATTTGAATTAATTCAACATCGCTTTACAAAACCGGCAAAAAAGGTCATTCAAGAGCGTTATCCGAAGACGAAACTTGAAATGGATGAAGAGAAGCGTAAATATAAATGGGGACGATACGGCATCGGAAAATACGTATATAAAAAAGATGAAGCAGCAGTATTGGAAGAAACGATAAGAGGTTATATAAATGAGTTTTTTCCTAATGCAGAAATACAATACTTTACTTAAGGGGAGTCTGTATGCAAATACAGATTCTTTTTTGTTTTATATATTTAGGCTCGTTTCCACCTTGTCACGTTATTCTTTCTGGTGTATCATTTTATTGATTGCTTCGTACGGAATAAGCAAAATGAACTTGGATGGAGGAAACCGATGCCTACCCCTAGTATGGAAGATTATATTGAACAAATTTATTTGTTGATTGATGAAAAGGGTTATGCCCGCGTATCTGATATTGCTGAAGCGCTTAGTGTACATCCATCCTCTGTAACAAAAATGGTGCAAAAATTAGACAAAGATGAATATCTAATTTATGAAAAATATAGAGGGCTTGTATTAACAACAAAAGGTAAAAAAATCGGAGAACGTCTCGTATATCGTCATGACTTGCTAGAGCAATTTATGCGTATTATCGGTGTGGATGAAGGTAAAATTTACAATGATGTAGAAGGAATTGAGCATCATTTAAGTTGGGAAGCGATTGATCGCATTGGTGATTTAGTGGAATACTTTGAACAAGATGCAGTCCGAGTGGAAACACTTCGCGGTGTTCAAAGAGCAAATGAAGAGAAAAGTAATTAAGGGGAACGTATGGCGTTTCCTTTTTTATTTCAATTCGAAAAGGATGGGAGAATTATGAAAGCAATTATTTTTGATTTTGATGGATTAATTGTGGACACAGAAACGATATGGTTTCACTCTTTCAGAGATGCTGTTCGTGAATACGGCGAAGAACTACCTTTAGAGGAATTTGCGAAATGCATTGGAACAACAGATGAGGTACTTTATGCATATTTAAATGATCAATTAAAAGAGAAGTTTAACAAAAGTGCATTAAAAGAAAAAGTGGCAACTTTACATAAAGAGAAAATGAAAATACCAAAAGCTCGTGACGGGGTAAAAGAATATTTAGAAGAAGCGAAAGAAATGGGATTAAAAATCGCACTAGCTTCTAGTTCGTCTAGAGAATGGGTTATTCATTTTTTAGAAGAGCTACAGATTCGAGATTATTTTGAAGTTATTAAAACGAGAGAAGATGTTGAGAAGGTAAAACCAGATCCAGCTCTTTATCGAATTGCAATAGAAGAATTAGGAATTAAGCCGTCTGAAGCTGTTGTGTTTGAAGATTCATTAAATGGATTGAGAGCAGCAATTGCAGCGGGATTAACGTGCGTTGTGGTACCTAATGATGTGACACGGAATTTACCATTTGAAAATCATCATCTTCGAATTGAAAGTATGAGAGAGAAAAGTTTAAAAGAAGTGCTTCAAAGTATAAAAAAAGACCGTATTTCCTAAAAGGAAGCACGGTCTTTCTTTTTGCTTTTTTTGCCTTCAATGACAGTTAAATGAGACTGTTTTCTTTTTCGTTTCAAAGTGGAAGAATTCCCTTTTTTACTTTTGTCATTAGAAGTATTTGACTTAAAGAAAGAATTGCCTAGGGGTGCTACATTTTGTTTCCCATGTTTGCGGTTCGATTGTTTTGCCGCACGCTTATATGAGCTTTGCGAATTTGCAGAACCACTGGAATTTGTAAACATCTTGTATAGCAAGTAAAAGATACCGACAACAAGTAACATGTACCCGATATTTCTTAATACACCCATGGGATTTGTAATAACAGATGAAACAAGGCCGAATATTGCCAATCCGATAATAAGCACAAATATAGCGAAAGTAAACGAACGACCGTTCATAAGGGACACCTCCTAAAAACGTATATTAAAATTAGTATATTAACGATGAGGAAAGGAGTTGAACACCATTTTTAAATAATTATTGTTTGTTCTCTAAACGTAATAATTCTTCAAACGATGCAATTGCTACTTCCACTTGATCATCTGTTGGTTCTTTCGTTGTTAATAGTTGTAGCCATAATCCAGGATATCCAAGTACGCGTAATACGGGAATATCTCGTAATCGATTTGTAAATTGCAATACTTCAAAAGAAATACCAAGTACAACTGGAATTAATAAAATTCTGTTTATAACTCGTGCCCAAAGAGGATCTGTAGGGACTAGGAAATAAACGAACATTCCAATAATGACTGTAAATATAATAAAGCTACTGCCGCATCTATAATGGAGACGAGTTTGCTTTTGAACGTTTTCTACAGTCAGAGGAAGGTCATTCTCATAAGCATTGATTACCTTATGCTCTGCACCGTGATACTGAAATACCCGCTTAATAAGTGGGGTTAAAGAAATAAAGTATATATAGCTCAATAATAGCATGAGCTTAATGACACTTTCGACAATGATTTGCCCAGTATGAGATGGGAAAATCGGTCTTGTTAATTCAGCTAATAGTGCAGGAACTGCTGTGAAAATGACTTTACCGAATATGAAAGATAAAACGCCAACAGCTGCAACTCCTAATACCATCGTTAATTTTGATTGTTCTTCTTTTTTATTAGCAATTTGTTCATCATCTTCTGGGTGGACGTCAAATCGTTCAGAAGCGAAGTTTAAATGCTTTGCTCCATTCGCACTTGCATCCACAATAGCGGCAATCCCTCGTAAAAATGGAATTTTTTTTAGGATAGATAATACTTTATTACGAACGCGTGGTAATCGATAAAATTCAATCGATTTATCTTTACGACGAACCGCTGTAACAGTATATTCTCTACCGCCAAACATAACTCCTTCTATGACCGCTTGCCCGCCATATATTTGTTTTGACTCTTCTGCCATGTTAACACCAACCTGTATTTGTTTCTCTCTTATGTAGAAAAAGAGGCAATTGTCATACTGGGTTCTGTCGTTTTGAAATAAGACAATCACCGAGTTTCCTTTATTTTATCGGCAAATACAAGTAGATGACAAGGGAAAATATTATGAGAGTCGGACATTTCTTATTCTTTTTATAGACAAATTTCGCAGGATTTAAACATGCTTCAAAATAGTTTCGGGCATACTATTGAGCGGAGGTGTCGATGTGAGTCAAGAACAATTAGGAACAAGGAATTTTGTGCAGATCGGTTTGTTTGGTGGAATCTTTTGGGGCGGGATATGGTATTTCCTTCATATATTTTCATTCACGGAGGCGGGACCGAATTATTTCCTTTTACCATTTGCGTTTGGAAGTTGGAAAGAGGGGGTATGGGGCAATGTGTCCGGAATAGTGTGTATGGGACTTCTTTCAATTTTGATTGCCTTTTTATATAAAGCATTTTTTGCAAAGTTTGAAGGGATTATTGCGGGAATTATTTATGGGCTATTTTGGTGGGCATTACTGTTTTTGGGGATGGGTTTAATGGCTCCTGTTATTAAAAGTGCGCTCCATTTGCCAAAAGAGACAATTGTAACGACAATATGTATTTTTATATTATATGGTGTGTTTATAGCATATTCTGTTTCTTATGCAGTAAATAGCAATAAAGTAGAACAAGAAGGGCAAGAGAAGACGAACTATTCAAATAAGTAACTCCTATGTTAAAATATTGTATAGATATTAATATTAAGGAGTTTTAAGAATATGAAAAAGTTACTCCTCGTAAACGGTCCTAACCTAAATCGCCTCGGTGTTCGTGAGGTAAATGTATATGGAAAGGGCACGCTAGCGACACTTGAAGCAGATATGAAGCAAGAAGCAGAAACAATGGGAGTGGAGTTAGAATGTTTCCAATCGAATCATGAAGGTGCCATTATCGACATTATTCATGAAGCGGAAGATATATATGAAGGGATCATTTTAAATCCGGGAGCATTTACGCATTATAGCTATGCGATTCGTGATGCCATTGCGAGCATTTCGATTCCTGTTATTGAAGTACATATTTCTAACATTCATCAGCGTGAATCATTCCGTCATGAATCTGTGACGGCAGCTGTTTGTGCAGGTCAAATTGTAGGATTTGGTTTTTATGGCTATAAGTTAGCGTTATTTGCATTAATGGAGAAATTGAGGGGGGCATAGAGTAATGGAGAAAATTGAAGGATTACGAAGTGCATTTGATGAGGCTGGCATTGACGGTATTTTGTTAACAAATGAACATAGTCGTAGATATATGGCTAACTTCACAGGAACAGCAGGCGTTGTTCTTATTTCAAAAGATCGTGCTCAATTTATTACAGATTTCCGTTACGTCGAGCAGGCAAGTAAACAAGCGGTTGGATATGAGGTTGTACAGCACGCAGGATTGATCATTGATGAAGTGGCAAAGCAAGTGAAAGAGCTTGGAATTCAAAAACTTGGTTTTGAGCAAGATACTCTTACATATAGTTCTTATTCAGTGCATAAGGAAGCGATTGATGCTGAATTTATCCCGACTTCTGGACTTGTAGAAAAGTTACGCTTGATAAAGACTGATTCAGAGATTAAGATATTAAAGGAAGCTGCACAGATTGCAGATGCTGCCTTTGAGCATATTCTATCATTCATTCGCCCGGGAGTATCTGAAATTGAAGTGTCAAATGAACTTGAATTTTTCATGAGAAAACAAGGAGCAACATCTTCTTCGTTTGATATTATCGTTGCTTCAGGTCTTCGTTCGGCATTACCGCACGGCGTGGCATCTGAAAAAGTGATAGAAACAGGAGATTTCGTTACATTAGACTTCGGCGCTTATTACAAAGGATATTGCTCTGATATTACTCGTACGATTGCAGTCGGTGAACCATCTGATAAATTAAAAGAAATTTATAATATCGTTTTAGAAGCACAACTACGTGGTGTGAACGGTATTAAAGCTGGTTTAACAGGTCGCGAGGCTGATGCGCTAACGCGTGACTACATAACGGAAAAAGGATATGGTGAATACTTTGGACACACTACTGGTCATGGAATAGGTCTTGAACTCCATGAAGCACCAGGTTTAGCGTTCCGTTCTGATACAGTACTTGAACCAGGTATGGCTGTAACAGTAGAGCCAGGTATTTATATTCCAGGTATTGGCGGCGTACGTATTGAAGATGATATCATTGTGACAAGTGAAGGTAATGAAGTAATTACGAAATCACCAAAAGAACTTATTATTTTGTAATACACAGGAGGATTTTTTTACATGATTTCAGTAAACGATTTTCGTACAGGTTTAACAATTTCAGTGGACAATGCCCTTTGGCAAGTACTTGATTTCCAACACGTAAAGCCAGGTAAAGGTGCTGCATTCGTTCGTTCTAAACTACGTAACATTCGCACAGGTTCTGTTCAAGAGAAAACATTCCGTGCAGGTGAGAAAGTAGAAAAAGCACACATCGAAAACCGTCGTATGCAATACTTATACGCAAGCGGTGAGGCTCACGTATTTATGGATAACGGAACTTATGAGCAAATCGAACTTGGTGAAAAACAAATCGAGCGCGAGCTTAAATTCCTAAAAGAAAACATGGAAGTAGCAATTATGACTTACCAAGGCGAAGTACTTGGTGTTGAACTTCCAAACACAGTTGAATTACAAGTTACAGAAACAGAGCCTGGTATTAAAGGTGATACTGCTTCTAACGTAACAAAACCAGCTACATTAGAAACTGGTCTTGTTGTACAAGTACCAATCTTCATTAACGAAGGCGAAATGCTTATCATCAACACTGGTGAAGGTAAATACGTTTCTCGTGCATAGTAAAAAAGCACTCGTGATAATTCACGAGTGCTTTTTTTATAGGAAATAGGGTAGATAGTAAATAACTGTTATTATAAAACTGACTAAAACAAGTGAAAGAGTACCCATAATAGATGGAGTCAAAACAATTTGAAATGGTTTTATTTCGCCAGTCTCAACGCCAGTTAATGTTTTACTTATTGCGTGATCTGTAATGTTATTTCTATGGTTACTCATAATAATTAACCACATAATTGCAAATATTGCTAAACTACCAAGGAAAAAGGTCTCTATAAATGACCAACCGACCAATAATGAAAAAAGATAAATAAGAGCTAATTCTACTACAACGGTTAAACTAACTTTCAATACCTTCATATTTTGCCTCCTCATTCTGTAATTTCAACCAATTTAAAAAATTTTCACGTGACACGACATGCAGAGAGCAAGGTGACTTTACTTCTTTCTCTAGTGCAGCGTGTTCGTCTGGAAACTTGTTTTCCACATGCAATGAAATATAAGGTAGTTTTTCTTGTGCTTTTAAAGAGCGGATATTATTCGTTTTAGCACCAGCAAATACGTAGGAAAGTTGTAAGTCTAAAAAGGCGATTTTAAAGATTTCTTTTTTAGCAGCCTCGTTATAGCCTTTTCCCCAGTACGGATAGCCGAGCCAACTACCAATGTGAGATTGCTTTTTCTCATTATTAATATGTTTAAGTGTGGTGAGGCCAATTATTTCATTTTCTTCATTCACAATCATTCTCGATAAGGATTTCTTTTGACGCTCTTCTTCTATTGCGAAAAGAAGAAATGTTTTCGTGTCTTCGATGTTTTCTACCGTTATCCCCAATGCATTTTTTATATGTGGATCACTTGATAGCTCGAAAATCACATTTGTATAGCATAAATCTAGTGGTAATAAAGTGACGTGCTGCATGGTTTAAACCCCTTTTAAACTAAATATACCATAATATACCATGAAATAATATGAATATTCAGATTGTAATTCAGACTTTAGAGAAAAATTATGTTTTTACTTCTGAAATAGACAACCTCTGCATATGGTTGTACAAATATATTCTTTTTTAGAATACGAAGTTAGTAACTGTTACGGGAGAAGGTGGAAGAATGAAACAGTGGCTAGCGGCAATGGAAACATCCGTGCTTGTTATGGGGGCACTTCGATTATTTTCAGGTAGTGCGGAGATATTTGCTGCTTTGCTTATGCTTTATGTGAATGATGCGAAGAAAGCGTTGTTTATAAATGGTATGTTGGCGTTTGTTGGACCTACCGTATTAATTTTAACAATGACAATTGGGATAGCGAGTGTAGCAAGTGAAATTTCTTTCTTGAAGCTCTTTTTTCTAGCGCTTGGAATTTGCTGTATTTTTATCGCATTACTGAAATAGTAAGTCGAGTATAGTGGGGAGAAGCCGATGAAAGAGGTATTAGAAGTTTTACCAAAAACGATGAAGTACTTAATTGAAGAATGTGAGCAATACGATGCTTTAGAGGAAATTCGTGTTCGAATTGGAAGACCGCTAGAGTGTATTGCACACGGAAAGGTGTTTTTTTATGACTATATCACTACTGCAGAGGATGCTATTTACTTATTGAATAAGTTAAGTCAATTCTCAATTTATACGATGGAAGAGGAATTAAAACGTGGGTATGTGACGCTTCGCGGGGGGCATAGAATCGGGTTAGCGGGAAAAGTCATTACAGAAAAAAGCGCAGTGAAAATGATTCGTGATGTCTCTTCCTTTAATATTCGTATTGCTCGTCAAAAAATAGGGATTGCTGAACCGCTTTTGCCATATTTGTATGAAAAAAGATGGTTAAACACGATGGTAATTGGCCCTCCGCAAACGGGAAAAACGACGCTTTTAAGAGATGTAGCACGTTGCATGAGTCAAGGGGTAAGTGCTTCGGAAATTCCTTCCTGTAAAGTGGGGATCGTTGATGAACGGTCAGAAATTGCCGGCTGTGTGAAAGGGATCCCGCAATATGATTTTGGTACCCGAGTCGATGTGTTAGACGCATGTCCAAAGGCAGAAGGAATGATGATGATGATTCGTTCTATGAGTCCTGATATTTTGATCGTAGATGAAATTGGTCGTAAAGAAGATAGTGAAGCAATTATGGAGGCAGTGCATGCAGGTGTTCAGCTTTTTATAAGCGCACACGGATTTTCCTATGAGGATGTTGTGAGACGTCCATCGCTCAAGGCAGTGCTAGAGCTTCGTATATTTGATAGGTTTGTGGAGTTGTCAAAAGCGAGGGGTCCAGGAACGGTTATGCAGGTGAAAGATAAATATGGAAAACCAGTGTTATCAAATAGAAAGGCTGAGGGCGTATGGTGAAAATATTTGGTGCAGTGTTAATCGTTGCGGTCAGCACCTTTTTCGGGTTTTCATACGCTAAAAGATACAGTGAAAGGCCGAGGCAACTTAGATTATTAAAATCAGCACTTCAATCATTAGAGGCAGAAATTATGTATGGACACACACCTTTATCTGAGGCTGCCGAGCGATTAGTTAAACAAATGCCGAAGCCATTAAATTGGATCTTTCAAAGTTTCGCTAAAAAACTAGAAAGTGGAGAACAAACAGTAAGGGAAGCTTGGATAGATAGTTTGAAAGAGAATTGGAAGTTGACGGCGTTTCAACAAACCGAGTATGAAATACTGCAGCAATTTGGTGAAACGCTCGGGCAACATGATCGTGAATCACAACAAAAACATATTCGCTTATGTATTACACATTTGGAGAGAGAAGAAGAGGAAGCAAAAGCTTTACAACTGCAATACGAGAAAATGATCAAGAGCTTAGGGGTACTAGCAGGGCTACTTATTGTAATTTTACTGCTATAGGGGGGAGAAAGGCGATGTCCATTGATGTTGGATTAATATTTCAAATCGCCGGAATCGGCATTGTTTTAGCTTTCATTCATACTGTACTAAAAGAATTGAAGCGTGAGGATATTGCAAATTGGGTTATCCTTGTCGGTTTTGTCGTCATTTTATTTCATGTCGCATTTTTAATTAATACGCTATTCGACAAGATTAAAAGTGTCTTTCTCTTCCAGTAAAGGAGGCGGTTCGAATCGAAATTATACAAATTGTCGGATTAGGCCTCGTTGCTACGTTTTTAGCTGCTGTTTTGAACCAGCATAAATCTAGCATTACATCTTTATTTATTGTGTTCGTAGGTAGCGTGATGTTTCTTATTTTAATTGATCAAATTCATGCTATTTTACAAATGATTGAGAGAGTAGCGAGTGAAGCGAAAGTTAGTAACGTCTATGTGGAAACGTTACTAAAGATTATTGGAATTGCTTATATTGCTGAGTTTGGAGCCCAAATTACAAAAGATGCTGGTCAAGGTGCCATCGCTTCGAAAATTGAACTTGCTGGGAAAATCCTCATTCTCGTTATGGCAATTCCTATTTTGACGGTTGTAATTGAAACTATTCTCGGATTTTTACCGACGGGATAAGGGGGAGTGAATGTTGAGGAGGTTTGGAGCTAAGCTGCTATTTGCTTGCTTCCTTTTCTTTTCTTTACCGGTTGTTGTACAAGCTTCTCCTGTAGAAACAAACGTCGTTGATCAACAATTGGATAAGCTCGGAATTGAAGATGTGAAGCAATTTTGGGACGGGCTTGTTACAAAATATGGAGGCTATTTGCCAGAGAGTCAAAAAGGGAGTTTTATGGAGTTTGTAAAGGGAGAAAAAGAATTCTCTCTAAAAGAGTGGATGATAGGGTTATTAAAATATTTATTTCATGAGCTTGCAGCTAATGGAAAACTGCTTGGCACACTTATTATGCTCACAATCTTTAGTGCATTGTTGCAATCACTGCAATCCGCTTTTTCAAAAAGTAGCGTAAGTAAAATTGCTGATGCTGTTGTATATATGGTACTTATTATTTTTGCTTTAAATAGTTTTTATGTCGTTATGACATATGCAAGAGAAACGATACAAACAATGGTAGATTTTATATTAGCATTATTGCCAATTTTGCTGGCGCTTATAGCAACTGGCGGGGGGGTTGTATCTGTATCGTTTTTTCATCCGGTTATCATTTTCTTAATGAATACGAGTGGGCTTCTTATGAATTATATCGTTCTACCACTTTTATTACTGGCAACGATATTAAGTATTGTAAGTACAATGAGTGATCAATATAAAGTGACGAAATTGTCCAAGCTTCTGCAAAATGTTAGCGTTGGGATTATCGGTATTTTTTTAACGATTTTTTTAGGAGTATTATCTGTACAAGGAACAGCAACAGCTGTTGCTGATGGAATAGCTGTGAAAACTGCTAAATTTGTAACAGGAAACTTCATTCCAGTAGTTGGAAGGATGTTTACAGAAGCGGCAGATACTGTTATTAGCGCATCAGGATTATTGAAAAACACAGTCGGAATTATTGGGCTCGTCATTTTATGCTTAATTGTTGCCTTTCCAGCGATTCAAATTTTCTGTATCGCATTTATTTATAAATTCGCAGCAGCAGTATTGCAACCGGTTGGCAGCGGAGCAATTATTCAATGCTTAGACATTATTGGACGAAGCATCATTTACGTATTTGCTTGCTTAGCTATCGTATCATTTATGTTCTTTTTAAGTATTACAATTATTATTGCTGCGGGGAATATTACACTTATGATGCGGTAGGAGGTGAAGAGTATGCAATTTGTTACAGAGTGGATTAGAAATATTATCGTTTTTTTGCTCTTAGCGACAATGCTTCATCTTATTCTTCCAAATTCGAATTTGCAAAAATACGTTAAATTTGTTGTAAGTCTTTTGTTAGTTGTATTAATTTTAACGCCTCTTTTTAAATTATTGCAGACAGATGTAAATGAAGTAATTGCAAATTTTAATGAAGAAAAGTACGTAGCAGAAGGATCTGTAAAAAATTCAATAGATTCGAAGAAAAAAGAAATACAAGCTCTAACACGTGCATATAGTTTAGAAGAGATGGCTACCAAAATGAAAAAAGAAGTAGGAAAAGAGTTTGAGAAAAAGTATGGTATGACTGTCTCTGAAATACAAATAGTCGCAGCAGAAAATACAGAAGAAGTAAAGTCGGCGAAAGATATTCAATCTGTTGTTGTGACGTTGAAAGAAAAAGAACGCAGTAAAAATGATGCAATCGAAACAGTAAAGCCAATTGAAATTAATACGAAAGAGCCTCCAAAAAAAGTGGAAGAAACGAATGTGGAAATGAAAGATTTCTTTTCAAGCAGGTGGCAACTAGAGGGTAAACAAATCCAAGTTCAAATGGAAGGGAGGACAGGTAGAGTAAATGGACAATAAAGATAAAAATTCGAAGTTCTCATTTTTTCGAAACTTATTGAATGGGGATCAAAAAGAAAGCAACGAGAAGGGTAAAAAGGTAACACCTAAGTTTTTACTTGTCCTACTCATACTTGGAATTTTGCTTATGTTTTCTAGTAGTCTATTTTCAAGTAAAAAAGAAGAAGTACCTGTATTTAAAGAACAAAAAACTCAAAACCAAGAAAAAGACTTACCAACTTTCGGACAAAAAAATAATGATAGTATGTCAAATGTAGAAAAATATGAAAAAGCGTATGAACAAGAATTAAAAGCTGCTTTAGAAGAAATAGCAGGAGTAAAAGACGTAACGATTAAAGTGAATTTAGATTCATCTGAAGAAAAAATTTTAGAAAAAAATACAGTGAAACGCTCACAAACAACAGGTGAAACAGATAAAACAGGCGGTAAGAGAGAAGTAGAGGACGAGTCTCTTGATGAAAAGACTGTCATTATACGTGAAGGGGATAAAGAAACTCCTGTTGTTTTACGAACAGAGAAGCCGAAAGTACGTGGTGTTCTTGTCGTAGCAAAGGGAGTGGATAATATACAAGTTAAAGCAATGGTAAAAGAAGCTGTGATAAGGCTGCTAGATGTACCAGCCCATCGCGTTTCAGTTTCACCGAAAAATTGATAGGGAGGAAATAAAGTGTTAAAAAAACAAACAGTTTGGCTATTAACGATGTTAAGTTTAGTTGTTGTACTATCTGTGTATTACGTGACAACTCCTGACAAAATGAATACAGCATCGCCGGCAACAGGTGAAAAGATTGGACAAGAAAAACAAGGTACTGATAAAGCAGTAACAAACGAAGCACCTAAAGAAACCCCGAAAAAAGAAAATACAAGCAAGGAAACAACAAATAAAGAAACAGACAAAAAAGAAAATACTAAAAAAGAAACAAGTAAAAAAGAGGGTAATGTATCAGTTCAATCAAGTGATGAGAATTTCACAGCCTTACGTATGCAAATGGAAGATCAACGTAGTGAAGCGAAAGCAAAATTACAAGAAGTGATGAATTCTTCGAAATCTTCAGCAACAGAAAAGAGTAAAGCGAAAGATAACTTTGATGCAATCACTACAATGGAAACGAAGCAAGAATTACTTGAGACAGTAATTAAATCTCAAGGAGGATATCCAGATGCTCTTGTAAGAGCTGATGGTACAGATATTAGAGTAACGGTTAAAGCGGCAAAACATTCACAGAAAGAAGCAAATAAAATTATTCAACTTGTAAGAAGTGAAGGCGGATCAAAAGATGTAGGTGTGAAATTTGATCCACCAGCGAAATAAGTGAAACTTTAATCCGTAGGGGGTTTCCCTGCGGATTATTACCTTTTACTAAGCAAAGGGTATGCAAATAGTGGAATAGAGTATGTAAGTACGTGTGAATAGAAAAAAGCTATCATTTTCGATAGCTTTTTTCTATTTTGTCTTTGTAGTTATTTTTACTATGTTCAACTCGGAATGGAGAAACACGTTGTGAGTAAAAGATTAATGGTTCATGGTACTGATGATTACTTTTTCCGGATTTGACGTGGATGCAAAGAACACATGCCCAAACGATTACGGCAGGTAAAAAGAGGATGAGCCATATCATATTTCCACACCTCAGCACAATATATTTTCTACACTTTGAACATACTATTCTTATATGAAGGAATGATGAACGGCGTGTAAACAAAAATTAATATTTGGTAAAAATATGTTATTGACTATAGATGTGGTGAAGAGTGGAGAGGGAATGGCGTGTTTGCTATGTAACGTTTTGCAAAAGTAGTGAATGTTTTTTTTTGAAGTGGTCTTGCCAATTTCGTGTGAAACTTGGTATTATTACTAGGTAATAATTTTTTATTGGAATAATATTTTTTACAGGAGTTTCGATTTATTATAAAGAAATATAAATTGGAATGTTTAAAAAATTTATCGTAAGATGGAAATAGTAAATATTTCTATTAGTTAATGAAATATATTTTCTAATAGAATACATCGTATTTTTACAGTCAATCTAGTTTTGTGACGAGAATCTGTAAAAACGGGACAAACAAGAGTATGGGAGTGGATTTTACATGTTTAAAATTCAAGAAGTTCGTGAATTAATTAAATTAATTGATAGCTCTAATATTGATGAATTTGAATACAAAAAAGACGGTACAACAATCAAAATGAAAAAGCGTGGTAATGAAGTTGTTGCTGTGCAAGCACCTGCAGCAAAACAAGCTATGCAACCAGTAGCGCCTGTTGAAGTTGAAACGACAGTAGCAGCAGCGCAAGCAGAAGCACCGAAGCAAGAAGAGAAGAAAACTGTTCAAGATGAAAACCTACATAAGATTACCTCACCAATGGTAGGTACATTCTATTCTTCATCTTCACCTGATACACCTCCATATGTAAGTATTGGGGATAGAGTATCGAAAGATTCTATCGTATGTATTGTCGAGGCTATGAAGTTATTTAACGAAATTGATGCTGATGTAGAGGGCGAAATTGTTGAAATTCTTGTTAATAACGGACAGCTTGTTGAGTATGGACAACCGCTATTTCTTGTAAAAGCGTAATAAGGGAGTCTTTGTGATGATAAAAAAAGTATTAATAGCCAATCGTGGGGAAATTGCTGTACGAATTATTCGTGCTTGTAAAGAAATGGACATTGAAACAGTTGCAATTTATTCAGAAGCAGATAAAGAGTCACTTCACGTACAGATTGCAGATGAGGCGTATTGTGTAGGACCAACGATTTCGAAAGAAAGCTATTTAAATTTGACGAATATTATTAGCGTTGCGAAGTTAACAGGCTGCGATGCTATTCATCCGGGATACGGATTTTTAGCAGAGAATGCAGATTTCGCAGAGTTATGCCGTGAATGTAACTTGATTTTTATCGGTCCAAGTCCAGAAGCTATTTCAAAGATGGGCACAAAAGACGTTGCTCGTGATACAATGAAAGAAGCAGGGGTTCCGATTGTACCAGGTTCACAAGGGATTATTAAAAATACCGAAGAAGCGATCGAGCTTGCTAATCAAATTGGATATCCAGTCATTATTAAAGCGACTGCAGGTGGCGGCGGAAAAGGTATTCGTGTTGCACGCCATGAAGAAGAGCTTATAAAAGGAATTCAAATTACACAGCAAGAAGCTAGTACCGCTTTTGGGAACCCTGGTGTATACTTAGAAAAGTACGTTGAAGATTTCCGCCATGTTGAGATTCAAATAATGGCAGATACACACGGAAATGCCATTCATTTAGGAGAGCGTGATTGTACAATTCAGCGCCGTTTGCAAAAACTATTAGAAGAAAGTCCATCACCTGCACTTGATGAAGATATTCGCAAGCAGATGGGTGAAGCGGCAGTTAAAGCGGCGGTAGCGGTTGATTATACAGGTGCTGGTACGGTTGAGTTTATTTATGAATATAAAACGAAAACCTTTTATTTCATGGAGATGAATACGAGAATTCAGGTTGAGCATCCAGTTACTGAAATGGTAACGGGAATGGACTTAATTAAAGAACAAATTCTTGTTGCTTCAGGAGAAAAGTTATCGTTACAGCAAGAAGAAGTACAATTTAATGGTTGGGCAATTGAATGTCGAATTAATGCGGAAAACCCTGCCAAAAAATTCATGCCATCTCCAGGTAAAGTAGAAATGTACTTACCACCAGGAGGATTTGGTATTCGCGTCGATTCAGCTGTATATCCGGGATATTCAATCCCACCTTTCTATGATTCGATGGTTGCTAAATTAATTGTTCACGGAAAAACACGTGAAGAGGCAATTGCAAAAATGAAGCGCGCACTTAGTGAATTTGTCATTGAAGGCGTACATACAACAATCCCGTTCCATTTGCAATTGCTAGATCATCCTGATTTTGTAAAAGGTGAGTTTAATACGAAATTTTTGGAAGAGCATGAACTTGTGACGCAGTGATACATTAAAGGAGGTTTTTTTCATGGCTGAACATATGTTAGATATGGGTCAAGATACAACTCTTGGTAAAGTAGAAATTGCACCAGAAGTAATTGAAGTAATTGCAGGTATTGCAGCTGCTGAAGTAGAAGGTGTAGCGGCAATGCGCGGTAATTTTGCTACAGATGTTGTTGAGAAGTTAGGTAAGAAAAATCATGGTAAAGGTGTAAAGGTTGAATTAGCAAACGAAGATATTATCGTTGACCTTTATGTTGTAATGTATTTTGGTGTAGCAATTCCAGTTGTTGCTCAAAAGATTCAAGACAATATTCGCCAAGCGCTCTTTACAATGACAGGACTTGAGCCAAAAGAAGTGAATGTTCACATCGTTGGCGTAACATTCGAAACACAAAAAACAGAAATCGAACCAGTGTAAGAATGAAAAGGTGCCTAGTAACATAGGCATCTTTTTTATCGTTTCATTTCTTCACAAATTACAATCCTCTAATTATTATACTATTTCAAAAAATAAGAAATAAAAAAGAAAATGTGTCGTTTTTCCAAAAAACGTACATTGTGATAAGATATGGAACTTGAAGTTAATCTTTTTATTATTTTTCAGCCTTGTAACCCGTGTGTGAAACGATAAATTGTGTTATTATCATTGTATTATAAGGTTGGAAAATCAATGAAAACTGTAAGAGTAAGTGAATTGACGGCTTATAAATTATAATAATATAACAAAGTATAAGGAAAGACTTGAAGCATAAAGGAGAGTTACAATGAAACGTAGGACGGCTAGAGAAAGAGCAATGCAAGCATTATACCAAATGGATATTACAGGTGAATTAGAACCGAAAGTAGCAGTGGAAAACACGCTAGATGAAGGCGAAGAAACAAATGAGTTTCTAGAGTCACTTGTAGTAGGTTTTGTAGAAAATAAAGAAGCAATCGATGAAGCGATTCGTCAAAACTTAAAAAAGTGGAAGCTTGAGCGTATTAGTATTGTTGATCGCAGTATTTTACGTGTAGCTGTGTATGAAATGAAATACATGGAAGAAATTCCACACAACGTAACAATTAACGAAGCAATTGAAATTGCTAAAACATTTGGGGATGAGGAATCTCGTCGTTTTATTAACGGCGTTTTATCTAATATAAAAGATACACTGTAAATTCTTTAAGGGGGAATCTTAAAATGGTAGCAGTAATCATCAAAGGAAATGAAGTTGCGGAGAAAAAACGAGCACAATTAACAGAAGAAGTTGTGAAGTTGAAAGAGCAAGGGATTGTACCAGGATTAGCAGTTATTTTAGTTGGAGAAGATCCAGCATCTCGTTCTTATGTAAAAGGAAAAGAAAAAGGCTGTGAACAAGTAGGGATTTACTCAGAGCTAATTGAACTTCCTGAAACAATTACTGAGGAACGCTTGCTTGCTGAAATCGATCGCTTAAATGGCGATGACCGTATTAATGGCATATTAGTGCAATTACCTTTACCGAAACATATTGAAGAAAAAGCTATCATTGAAAGAATTTCACCAGAAAAGGATGTAGATGGATTTCACCCAATTAGCGTGGGACGTATGATGACGGGACAAGATACATTCCTTCCATGTACACCGCACGGTATTGTAGAATTAGTAAAAGAAACGAATCTTGATATTTCTGGAAAACATGTAGTAGTAATTGGAAGAAGTAATATTGTCGGTAAACCAGTGGGACAATTGTTCTTAAATGAAAATGCAACTGTCACATATTGTCATTCTAAGACGCAAAATATGAAAGAGTTATCGAAGTTAGCGGATATTTTAATCGTAGCTGTTGGACGACCTAAAATGATAACAGCGGATTATATTAAAGAAGGAGCGGTTGTAATTGACGTTGGTGTAAACCGTTTAGAAACAGGGAAACTTTGTGGTGATGTTGATTTTGACAACGTGTTAAATGTTGCGGGTTACATTACACCTGTGCCAAAGGGTGTTGGTCCAATGACAATCACAATGCTTCTTCATAATACTGTTGAATCTGCCAAACGTGCAGGTGTCGTTTGTAAATAATTTGAGTCGGCTATGAGGAGAGAGAAATGGAGAAGCAATATTTAACCGTTACAGCGTTAACACGCTATATAAAAACAAAAATAGAATATGATCCGCATTTGCAGTCTGTTTGGTTAAAAGGTGAAATTTCCAACTTTAAAAATCATAGCCGTGGCCACATGTATTTTACATTGAAAGATGAAAATG